>JACDDJ010000171.1 GCA_013817065.1 Acidobacteriota bacterium | reverse complement strand
GCAAGGGCGAGAGCGGGTGGGGCGCTAATCGAATCGCCGACAAGGACCCGCGGCTCACGCTTGGCGACCGGAAGATGCCGCTCTCGGCGCGCAACGCGAACACCATGTGGATGCTGCACTTCCTTGCGCACCTGAAGGACGGAGGAACGGCCGGCTTCGTGATGGCGACGGGCGAGCTCTCGAATGGAGAGACCGCGCGGTTGGAGGTGCGCCAGGCGCTCGTCGATCTCGACTATGTGGACTGCATCGTCCAGCTCACGAACCAACTCTTTGCCAATACGGCGATTCCGTGTTCGCTCTGGTTTCTGTCCAAGAATCGAAGTGGTGGTAACGGTTACCGAAAGCGAACTGGCGAGGTGTTGTACATCGACGCACGTAGGCTGGGCAAGCTCATTCAGGATTTCCGCAGGCAAAAGGAGTTGTCGGGCGAGGACATCGCTGCCATGTCCACCGTTTATCGCACTTTCCGCACGGGCATTGGGAATGTTGAATCGCCGGGGTTTGCCGCGGTCGGTACTCTCGAGGAGATTCGCCAGCATGGCTACTCGCTGACGCCCGGCCGCTACGTCGGGACCGCCGACGACTCAGATCTCGACGCTGACTTCGCCGAAGTTTTGCCCGGGATTTTGCGGCAGTTGAATGAAGATTTCGATCGAGGTGCCCATCTGGTCGCATCTATACGTGGAAAGCTCTCGAAGGTGAGCCGTGCCGACTAGTGACCGCCGAGTCGTCACCCTCGGCCAACTGATCGATTCGGGATGTGCCAGTCTTCAGACTGGCCCATTCGGCTCGCAGTTGCACGCCAGCGATTACGTTCCAAGCGGCGTTGCATTGATTCCGACCGAGGCGATTGGGCGCAGGTCGATCCGCGACAGCGTTCTCCCGCAAGTTTCTGAAGAGACCGCCGCCAGGCTGTCGCGCCATTTCCTGCAGGCTGGCGACATCCTGTTCGCGCGGCGAGGTGTTCAAGCGACGGGACTATCAGCCATTGTGACCGACCGGCACGCTGGCGCGCTGTGCAGCACCGGGGCTATCCGCTTGCGTGTGTCGAGTCCCGATGTCGACCCGGCCTTCGTTTCCTTCTGGTTGAGCACCCCACGTTCCGTTGAGTGGATCAAGGCTCACGCCGTCGGTGGCGTCATGCCGAACGTGAACGAGTCAGTGTTGAGACTTCTCCCACTCGAACTTCCATTAGTCGACGTTCAGATCGAGATAGCGGGTCTCCTCGGGAGGATGGATGAGAAGATTCGTGTGAACTCGGATGTAAACAACAAGCTTGAGACTCTGGCCACCGCATTGTTTAGGTCCTGGTTCGTGGATTTTGATCCCGTCGTGGCGAAGCGCGATGGCAGGATGCCGGTCGGCGTGCCCTCGGACGTATTCGATCTTTTTTCAAGCCATTTCGAGGACTCTGAACTTGGCCCGATCCCGCAAGGCTGGCGGGTCGCAAGTGTTGGTGAAATCTGCGAGTTGCGTTATGGCAAAGCGCTGCCGGAACGCTCGAGGCAGACCGGGAAGGTTCCTGTTCTTGGGTCGAATGGCGTAGTGGGCTGGCACAACGGCGCCCTCGTCGCGGGTCCCGGTATCGTCGTCGGTCGGAAGGGAACCGCCGGAACCGTGACGTGGGTTTCAACAGATTTCTTCCCGATCGACACCACGTTCTATGTTGTTCCGAAGGCCAACATGCCAATGAGTTGGATCTCCGAGGCTCTGCGTGATCTCGCCCTTGAACGTCATGCGGGCGATTCCGCCGTTCCTGGGCTTAATCGCGACAGTGCGAACTCCCAGCAAGTCATACGGCCACCTGATTCGTTGCTGCGGGCGTTTGATGACCTTTGGTGCTCCATGCGTCAGCTTCGGGACCACAATGACGTTGAGAACAAGACACTTGCGGAACTTCGTGACAGCCTAATCGGTCCGCTGCTCTCCGGCGAGCTAACGCTGAACAAGGCCGAGAACGCTGTGGGCGCAGTGCTCTGACATGGCGGGCGGTTGGGGCACGGAGACCGAGTTCGAGCTGACGACGCTCGAGCGCCTGCGGGCGTTGGGATACACGCACGCCATCGGCGCGGAGATTGCCGAGAAGCACCGCGAGTCCGACTCGGAGGTCGTGTTCCGGAAGATTCTCCGTGAGCACCTGACGAAGCGCTATTCACACCTGCCGCCTGAGTCTATCGACGAGGCCGTGCGTCTGTTCGCACGACCTGACGGCGTCGACACGCTCCGCCGCAACATGGCGTTCCACGCGATGCTTAGAACCGGTGTCGAGGTGCGCGTCGAGCGGCCGGACGGGACGCACAAGGTCGAGCACGTCTACGCCGTCGACTGGGATCGTCCCGAGGACAACGTCTTCATCGCCGTCAACCAGTTGCCCATCAGCGGCGCGAACAACCGCCGTCCGGACATCCTCGTCTACGTCAACGGCCTGCCGCTCGTCCTGTTCGAGCTGAAGAACCCGTACTCCATTGCACCATCCGAGGAAGAGGCGCTCAACCAGATCCAACACTACACCGTAGACATTCCCCAGGTCTTCGAGTTCAACGCCCTCTGCGTCGTGAGCGATGGTGTGAGCACTCGCCACGGCGTGTGGACCGCGACGCCGGAGTGGTACGCGCCGTGGAAGTCGATCGACGGCGAGCACAACGAGCCTGGCACCACCGGAACGATGCGCGCCCTCGTCGAGGGGCTCTTCCCGAAGGAGCGGCTCCTTTCCTACATCCGCGACTTCATCGCGTTCGAAGACGCCAACGAGACGATCACCAAGAAGGGCGCGAAATACCACCAGTTCTTCGCCGTCCGCAAGGCTGCGGCGAAGGCGGTGGAGGCTCACCGCGCCGGGACCGACAAAAGGCTCGGCGTCATCTGGCACACGACCGGCTCGGGCAAGTCGCTATCCATGGCCTTCCTCGTCGGCCTGCTGCGCCGCCATCGGGCGCTTGAGAACCCGTCGTTCGTCATGCAGGTGGATCGCACTGACCTCGACGACCAGCTTTTCGATCAGTTCGTCGCCGTGCGCGGACTTGTCGGCGACGTCAAACACGCCGACAGCGTCGAGCAGTTGCGGGATCTGCTTGCCACGAGCGGCGGCGAAGTGATCTTCACGACGATCGAGAAGTTCCGCCTCCGCACCGACCGCGGGGAGGTCGCTCACCCGGTGCTATCCGAGCGATCGAACATCATCGTCATCGCCGACGAAGCGCATCGCTCGCAGTACGGCTTTCTCAAGGGATTCGCCCGCTACCTCGCTGACGCGCTCCCCAACGCGCGCCGGCTCGGCTTCACGGGCACACCCGTCAGCTTCGGGAGCGCCGACACCGTGGAGGTGTTCGGCGACCTGATTCACACCTACGACATCAGGCAGTCGCAGGACGACAAGGCCACGGTCCCGATCTTCTACGAGCCCCGGCAGGTGAGGCTGCATCTGAGCGGAGCTGATATCGATGCTTCCCTGAAGGACATCACCGACGGCCTGGAGGAAGCCGAGGAATCGGAGCTCGAGCGGCGCAAGTCGCGCTGGGCGGCGCTCGCGGCGGCAGCGGGCGCAAAGGAGCGGGTCGAACAGCTCGCGGCCGATCTGCTCGCACACTTCACCGATCGAACGGCCACGCTGAACGGCAAGGCGATGGCCGTATGCATGAAGCGGGCGAACGCCGTTCGTCTCTTCGACGAACTCAAGAAGCTGCCCGGCTGCCCAGAAATCAAGGTCGTGATGACTGGTGACCTCGGCAAAGACCCGAAAGCCTGGAGCGAGGCTGGCCATCTGACGACGAAGCCGCAACGGAACGCGATCAAGAAGCGTATGGTCGATCCCGACGACCCGCTCAAGCTCGTCATCGTGGTCGACATGTGGCTGACCGGCACAGACATTCCGTGTCTGCACACGCTCTACGTCGACAAGCCGATGCGCGGCCACACCATCATCCAGGCCATCTCGCGAGTGAACCGCGTGTTCCGCGACAAGCCGGCCGGCCTGGTCGTGGACTACATCGGGATCGGCGACGAGCTGCGCGAAGCCACGAACACGTACACGCGCGACGGCGGACGCGGCGAGCCCGCGCCCGACATCGGCGATGCCGCGCGACCGGTGTTCATGAAAACGCTGGAGGAGATCCGGGCACTCTTGCCCTCGGACCACAATTACGGCGCGTGGCGGGGGATGACCGGGCCCCAGATCGAAGACTTGTATTCACTGGTCTACGGCGTCATGGCGGAAGACGAGATGCGCCGCGACGACTTCCTCGACGCCGAGGCCCGGCTCACCGCCGCCTTCCTGCTCGTCAAGCACCTCGACGACTGCCGGCAGCACGCCGATGAGATCATCTTCTGCCAGCGCGTGCGCAATCAGTTGCTCAAGGCTCTGCCCAGCCGCAAGAAGAAAAGCCACATCGAGCAGGCGGTCCGCGACCTGGTGGACGATGCGGTAGAGTCGGAAGGAGTCGTGGACATCTTCACGTCAGCCGGCCTGCCACGGGCGGACATCTCGGTGCTGGACGAGTCGTTCCTTCAGACCTTCAAGGACAAGCCGCAGCAGAACCTCCGGCTGATGCTGCTCGAACAGCTCCTGTCTGACGAGATCCGGCGGCGGCAACCGCGAAACCTCGCGCAGGCGAAGTCATTCCGCGAGCTGCTCGAGAAGACGTTGCAGCGGTATCACAACCGCCTCATTGACGCCGCAACCGTGGTCGCCGAGATGCTGCGCATGAAGCAGGAGATGGACGCGAGCGACGCGCGCGCCCGCGAGCTCGGTCTGGCCGAGGAGGAGGTCGCCTTCTACGACGCTATCGCCGAGAACGCCGAGCGCGTGTACGACGAGGCGTTCCTTCGCGATCTGGTCCACGACGTCGTCCAGACGATCAAGCGCAATCTCAAGGTGGACTGGACCGAGCCGCATCGCGACCAGGTCCGCGCCGAGATTCGCGCGGCCGTGAAGCGCGTGCTCCGCAAACGTGGAGTTCGCGAGGCCGACTTCGAGCCGTTCATCGCACGGTTCATACAACAGGCCGAGGCGCAGTACGCCGAGTGGCCACTGGTTGCGTAAGTTCGTCGGGACAGCCTGGAGGCGACGATGGTCGCCGCAGTTGCCCATATCGATGCCGTCTGGATCGACCCGCTAAGCGCTTGGCTTCGCAACGGTAATCGAACCTGGACGTAGATAGGGTTACACGTACCCCAGCCCCGCGAGCCAGTCGTCACCGCGGACAGCCGCAGGTAGACTAGGACCCGTCTCCTCCAGGAAAGGACTCGCGAAGGTGACGTAGGCCTGATCGCGAGGAATGTAACGACCTCGACGAGCGCGAAGATTGTGCGCCACATCCGAGGCGAGTTGCGAATAGCTCGAGAAGGCCAGGATCCGAGCCGCCCTGGTCATCCCGACGAAGAACACGCGTCGCTGCTCCTCAATCTGCGCGCGTCGCTCTTCGTCGGTGGCGTTCTCTTTGACGCGCGGCATCAGACCGTCTACGAGACCGGCGAGCACAACGAGATCCGCAGTGAGCCCTTTTGATTTATGGAAGCTCATCACCCTCGCATACGGCGTCTCCAGCGGTACCTCGGGCTGGCCTATTCGGTACCGAATCAGGTCCGGAAGTTCTGCCAGCGACGCGGCGTCATCGACGCAGCTGAGCGCAGTTCGGCGAAGAAGCGCGAGATCATCCTCACCCGGATCCAAACCAGCGTCCGGCAGGATCGCATCGACAACGGAACGGAGCTCATCTCGCAGCGGCTCAAGCGCTTCAAGTTGTGCCTGTAGGTCGCGCCACTTTGCGAGCACATGACCACTCCGCGGCACGTTGATTTCGCCCGCGTCGATTGACCGAAGGACGTCTGCGACGCTGGTCCCTCGCTCTTGCGCGGCGCGAAGAACGGCTCGGTACGATCCCACAAGCGCGGTTGCACTCCCGAGTCCCAGCCAGCTTCTGAGTGCGAGCCGGTCGTCTGGCGTCGCAAACAGGGTCAACAGTGTCAATCTCTTCTGCGCGACCTCGCTCTCGACCGCCTGCTCGCGGAAGAATGATCGGATTTCAACGCCGCGTGCCTGAACGGCGTCCCGAATGGCGTAACCAATTCTTCGGCTGTTGGCCAGTACGAGGCACATGCCGGGATCAATGCCCTCCTGCACCTTCCGCTGAATGAACGTGGCGATGCCTTCGGCTTCTTCGTCAATCGATCGCCACTGCACGTTATAGACGTCGCCTTGGGGATTTTCGGTCCTGGCTGTCAGCGCGCCACGAATCCGGCCCGGATTGCGCTGAATAAGAGTCTGGGCGAGCGCCACGACACGGTGCGGACATCTCCGACATTCCGTGAACGGCACGTCTGCGGTCCCTGGATGCGACTCGGCGAACTCCCGAATGCCTTCCGGGTTCGCGTGTTTGAATCCGTAGATGGACTGGTCGTCGTCTCCAATGATCGCGAGGTCGGCGTTTTCACTCAGCAGGTCGATCAGAACCTGCTCCGCTTTGTTTAGGTCCTGATATTCGTCGACCAGCACCTGCGAGTATCCCTCGCGCTCAGGCGCATTCGGGTTCTGTCGAAGGTACGCCAGCGTCAGGGGGACAACTTCGCCGACGAGCATAGCCCTGTGCCAGCGTAGTGCCGCTAGGAGGGCATCCTGGAAACTCTGATCAAGGCCGTCCACAGGCTGGCCGGGATGGTCGGCCTGCGCCCGAGCCCAAGCCGCCTCGAAAGCCTTCGTCAGTTCGCGGCGGCCTGTCAGCGTGTGATCGAACGCGCCTTGAAGGTCCTGCAGCAAGAAATCGCGCTCGAATTCCAGAGCGATGCGCGAAACGCGGTCGCTCGCGTGGAGGAATCCTTCGCTGCTCAGCACACCGAAGCAGTAAGCGTGGAGCGTCCGCGCCTGCACCTCGCGGTAGCGCTCGTCTTGCTCCCCGAGCCGCCGGAGCTTGTCTACAAGGTCGTGAGCCGCAGTCCGTGCAAACGTGACTACAAGCAGCTCCGTCCCCCGATGGCCGGTCTCCAGGAGCCGTGCGACACGGCGTAGCAGCGAGTGTGTCTTGCCAGTGCCCGGCCCAGCAAGCGCGCGAAGTCGCGCTGCTTCACTGGCGGCGAAATCGAGTCCAGGTCCCTGAAGGTTGTCGTCCCATGCCACGCAAAAGAACTCCTGATATACGAGAAGTTATGGCGCCCCAACTATATCCTGACGATCACGGTGCTCAGTCCGAAGTGATCTGGGGACGAGCATCCTCCGAGATTAGACAACTGTTACCTTGTGTGGTAACATCTAAGTCGGTGGGAAAGTACCGTAGAGGCGGGTACGTTTTCATCACATGGATAGGTGATCACCCACCGCGGCATGTCCACGTTTATCGCGACGGCAAGCTGATCGTGAAGTGGGATTTGGATAATCAGAAGCCAATGAAAGGCGCGGCGACGCGACGCATTCTGGAACTGATCAGCGAGCTGGAAGCTGAGGGGCTGCTGTGAAGATCCGATCTGTCAGACACAACAATCGGAAGAAGGTGTTCGAGGTCGGCACCTCGACGAAGAAGCTCGTGTTCCCGTTCTCGAAGGCGGTGCCGACGCCTACGACCGAAGACCCGGTCACCGAGCTCTCCGTCGACCCGGAGGCCGGCCGGGAGGCGTTTACTTACGTCCTCCACTCCGGCCGGACGGGCACCGTCCACGTCGAGCAGGTGCTCGAGTACAACCAGGATCCCAAGTACCTCCGCGATCTCCTGTTGTACCGACTGACGCTCGAAGCACAGAAGCGAGTCGCGGAGAGCCCGCTCTCGAAGCGCGAGATCGTACGTCGGCTCGGGACTTCCGCGGCGCAGTTGTATCGCCTTCTGGATCAGACGAACTACCGCAAGTCCGTCGATCAGGTGCTGGCGCTGTTGCAGGTGCTCAACTGTGATGTGGACCTGGTCGTGAGGACGAAGACCGCCTGACGAAGGGTGATTCTGCAGCACGGCTGGAGTTGCCGGCGGCTGGCTTGAACGCAACACGCCTGAAGGCGTGCTCCTTCGACGTCACGCCCACTGTGACGTAACTGTGACGTGACGCTGTCGATTCCGCGAGATCTACTGAGGTTTACGGCGATCGACTGCGGTGACGCGATCGCCGTTAAGTGGTTGGCTTCGCAACAGTAATCGAAATCTGTAGCACGCCGTCGCAGACCGCCAGAGCAATTTCCAAGCGTGCTCCTTCAACCACTCGGACATCTCTCCGTGTCTTTAGAATCAGCAGTT
>JACDDJ010000793.1 GCA_013817065.1 Acidobacteriota bacterium | reverse complement strand
ACCCTGAGATGCTCGAAGCGGCCGGTGTCGAGGCTCCGACCACCTGGGACGAGCTCCAGGCGGCTGCCGAAGCGCTGACCAGCGGGGACGTGGCCGGCCTGTGCCTGGGTTCAGAGATCCAGCGATGGGGTGCGTTCATCTACCAGAACGGCGGCTCCCTCTATAACGATGACATGACCGAGATGACGCTCGACTCGCCGGAGACCGTTGCGGCACTCGACTACCTGCTGGGCCTGCACGAGAGCGGCTCGATGCAGACGCCGGCGGAGATCGGCGCCAGCTGGTGTGGCGAGGCGTTCGGCACCGGACAGGCGGCGATGACGATGGAGGGCAACTGGCTCGTCCCGGCCATGGAGAACGACTTCCCGGATACGACGTTTGAGATGGCGGAACTGCCGCAGGGCGTGCAACAGGGCAACCTGGCCTTCACCGTCGCCTACTCGATGGGGGTCGATTCCCCCAACAAGGAGGCGGGCTGGGTGCTGCTTCAGTACCTGGCCGGACAGGAGGGCATGGGCAAGTGGACGAGCCTCGGCCTCGCACTCCCGGCGCGTTCCGACGTGGAGCCGGCGGAGAATCGCGACGCTCTGGTCGCCGGGCTTGAGTACGCCACGGCGTACGGCTTCCCGAGCGACTGGATCGATGTCCAGGATGCCTTCAACAACAAGCTGACCGAGGTGCTCGAGTCCGGCGGCACCGGCCAGGAGATCGTCGACGCGGCGGTCGCGGCACAGTAGGGCGGTAACTTCGATCGTGGGGACCGAGCCGCGCGGCCCGGTCCCCACAACGTAGTCGGAAGGGACCGATGATGGCAACGAGCACATCAGCGCCGCGTGTGACGACTCTGCGTGACGCGCAGCGGCGCGAGACGCTCGTGGGCTACGCTTTCATCGCGGTGCCCATGGCGCTCTTCCTGACGCTGAATATTTTCGCCATCTTCTACGCCTTCTTCATCAGCTTCTTCGACTGGGGGATCCGAGGGCCTCGCGAGTTCCTCGGGCTCGCGAACTACCAGGATCTCCTGTTCGACGACCCGGTCTTCGTCGGCAAGGCCGTCCTGAATACGCTCCGTTACTCGATCATCGTGGTCCCGGCGCAGATGGCGCTCGGGCTCTTCCTCGCGGTGGTGGTGAACCAGAAGCTTCGGGCCCAGACCTTCTTCCGCGCCGCGTTCTACTTCCCGGCAATTGCCAGTTCGGCCGCCATCGCCGTGCTCTTCACCTTCATCACGCAACCGGACGGCCTTTTCAACGCGTTCCTCGGCACGTTCGGGATCGCTTCGGATCTGAACTGGACCAATAATTCGAGCACGGCGCTCGAGTCGGTGATGGTGCTCAACGTGTGGACCACGTCAGGCACGATGATGCTCTTCTATCTCGCCTCGCTGCAGGCGATCAGCCGAGAGGTCTACGAAGCGGCGGCGCTGGATGGCGCCGGGCCGTGGCAGGCCTTCTGGGGTATCACGTTCCCACTCCTGCGTCCGGCACATTACTTCGTCGCCGTCGTGTCCTTCATCGGGGCGCTCCAGATGTTCGACCAGGCCTTCATCATGGGTGGCGGCGACGGCTCGCCGGCCAACTCCCTCAGCACGGTCGTCCTCTACCTGTATCGCGCGGCGTTGGTGAAGTTCGATTTCGGTTATGCGGCGGCGGTGGGCATCATCCTGTTCATTGCGATCATGGCCATCACCCTCGTGCAGCGGCGCCTGTTCGGCCAGGCCCCGGCATGGTGAGGATGGACGAGTGACGACAACACCCACATCCGCTGAACTTGCCCCTGCCGGCGAGGGTGGGCGAAGTTCGGCCCGCAAGGTGATCGCGTACAGCCTGCTGATCGGCTGGGCGCTGCTCATGTTCGTGCCCTTCGCCTGGACGATCATCACATCGCTCAAGGATCGGCCGGAAGCACTGAGCGTCACCCTCCCGAGGAGCGCGGACTTCGAGGCATGGGCGTACACGTGGCAGAGCATCGATCCAGGACTGCCGCAGATGATCGTGAGCAGCCTGCTGCTGGCGGCGATCGTCACCGCAAGTAACCTGTTCCTCGGCTCGATGGCCGGCTACGCGTTCGCCCGGCTCACGTTCCCCGGGCGAGACCTGCTCTTCGTGGTCGTCCTGGCGACGTTGATGATTCCGGACCAGCTTCGAATCGTGCCGGTGTACCAGATCATGAACTTTCTCGGCCTGATCAACAAGAACCCGACCAATTACCTGTCGGTCATCCTTGTCCTGGCGGTGAGCGCCACCTCGATCTTCCTTCTGCGTCAGTACTTCCTCACTATTCCGCGCGACCTCGAGGAGGCGGCGAAGATCGACGGGGCCGGCT
>JACDDJ010000792.1 GCA_013817065.1 Acidobacteriota bacterium | reverse complement strand
GCGCAATCTGCTGCAGTGAACCGCTCGCGTTCGGCACCAGCGTCAGGAGCATGTAGTTCTCCCGATCGGGCGCCTTGGCCACCACCTGGGTCGCACTGTTCTGCACTTCCCATCCTTTAGGGAACGCAAGCGCCAGCCGCAGCACGGGGTGGAGGAACTCGTTGCCGCGGACGATGCCGTCACTGGGGCTGTCGCCGAAAACAATGCCGTCCACGACGCGCTGGTAGTCGGCTTTGTCGGCAGGACGATCGGACGTGCCTGCAGCGCTCGGGTTCTTGTGCACGTAGGCAAGGACTTCCTGCACTCGGTCGGCAGGCGCCGGATGGGTCGAGAGGAAGTTCGGCACGCCGCGGCGGCTCCCGCTCGCCTCATCGAGGCGCGCCAGCGTCCTGAGCATTCCCGCGACACCACGCGGGTCCCAACCGGTCTTCGCCGTGTAGTCCGCGCCCAGCCGGTCGGCCTGCTTCTCGTCATCGCGGCCATGCTTCAAAAAGAGGAGGCCGAGCGCGTTCTCCGCGAGGCCCTGGAGCGGCCGCGCCTCCGGCACAAAGATACTGAGCAGCGTCAGGCCAACGCCCGCACTCGTCGCTTGCGTGTACTGCTGCGCCGAGTGCCGCGCCGTGACGTGTCCGATCTCATGCCCGAGCACACCGGCGAGCTGTTCTTCGTCGTTCAGGAACGCGAGGATGCCCCGCGTGACGTAGATGTATCCGCCAGGCAGGGCAAACGCGTTGACCGCCGGTTCGTCGAGGACGGTGAAGTGCCACGGGAGATTCGGCCGCTCGGACGCTTTTGCGAGCCGCATTCCGATGCTCGACACGTAACGCTGCAGTTCGGCGTCGTCGTAGACGCCCATCTCCTGCTTGATCTGCGGATCCATCTCCTGACCGAGCTGGACCTCCTGGGCCTCGCTCATAAGCGAGAACTCTTTTTTTCCAGTCGCAGGATTGGTGGCGCAGGCAACAACCGTGGCGGCGAGGGCCGCACTGATCGCCGCTAGAACGAACCGTGGCTGTCGCGGTTGCAGGAACATGGCACGCAACTCCTCGGCGCGCGGGTACCGTCGAACGCGCCTGAGGCTACGGCTGCAACCGATGTACCACTATCTCGGCGAATCCCTTTGCGTTTCGTTTGTCGATTTATGGCGGCAACCCACGGCCGGGCTTATTGAGTCGGGCCGTCACAGGAAGTCCTCAACGGAGCCGAGGGTGGCCCTGATCGCCGCAATGGCGTCATCAGAGGCGGGAGCCAGGGGCGGTCGGGGTGCTCCGCCGATGAAGCCGGTGAGGTCGAGAGCCGCCTTCAGGCCGGGGACACCGAAGCCGGACGTCACCGCGGCGGCGACCGGCAGAATGCGGCGTTGCAGTTCACGCGCCTCTTCGTGTGCACCGCGCTGAAACGCCTCGAACAGTGCCACACACGCCTTCGGGAGGATGCACGCCGCCGCCAGGATCGCCCCGCGCGCGCCGAGGCACAGAGCCGCGTAGAAGCCTGGAGCCGAGCCGGCGAGCACGGTGAACGCTTCGCCCCGAGCAGCATCGATGTAGGCCCCGATCTGGGCGGCGTCGGTGCTGGTTTCCTTGATCCCGGCGATGTTCGGATGACGAGCGAGTGCCGCGACCGTCTCGGGCGTGAACGTCACACCCGTGACCGCCGGATAGTTGTAAAGGAAGACCGGGACCGGTACAGCGTCCGCAATGGCGGTGTAGTGCGCGACAAAGGCGTCGCGGGTCATACGCGGCTTGAAGTAGGACGGGGTGCGGACCAGCACAGCGTCCACGCCGAGTGACGCCGCCCGTTGCGAGGCCGCGATGGTCGCACGAGTGCTCTCACGACCGGTGCCGGCGATCAGCAGTCGCTCGCGCGGGACGGCCTCGCGGGCGGCCGCGATGACGGAATCGGATTCGGCTTCGTCCAGCAGCGGCGCTTCGCCGTTGGATCCCAGCGCGACGATGCCGCGCACCCCACTGGTGAGCCAGCGCTCGATGTTTGATTGCAGGGCGAGACGATCTACGTCGCCGCGCTCGTCAAACGGAGTCGAGACGGGAGGAAAGACGCCGGAGACATCCACGGCGCCTAGTGTACGCTCGGACTCTCCGCTGAACGCAATGACTCGCGATCTGTGGCGAGAATGGCCCACAGCACCTGGTCGAGGTATGCCCCGTTGCGCAGGAACGAGCGCCTCAGAATCCCCTCTTGTAGCGCCCCGATCTTCCGCAGCGCACCATTCCCGCGGCCGTTCTGGACCGCCGCTCGCGCCTCGAGCCTGTGAACGCCAATCACGTCGAATGAGAAGTCGAGCAGTAGTTGCGCGCCGGCGGTGAAG
>JACDDJ010000170.1 GCA_013817065.1 Acidobacteriota bacterium | reverse complement strand
GGATCGACCTGAGCGATCGTGCCGGCGTTGGCCGCAATCAGCGTCGCGGCGCCCGTGGAAAAGTTCCGCGTCACGTTGCCGAAGAAGATCGAGTGGCTCAGCGACAGTGCGCCGGAGGCCACCTGCTGGAGCGTGGACGCGTTGGCGACGTTCACCCCCGACGACTTGAAGCCCATGACGATGAAGTTGCGGAGTGTACCGGCGGTGCCTTCGCGGAGTCGAAGCCCTTCGCCGCTCTCCGCCCCGAACTCCGTCGTGGGGTCCCCGACCAATGTGACGTTGTAGATCGTGGGATTCGATCGCGGCAGCAGGTCGTTGTTGGTCCCGTTATTGTCGGCCTCGACGCCCCTGTCCGCGTCGTCGCCCCGCTGCTGGACAATGACGAACTGCATGCGGCCGCTCCAGCCGAAGGTCCAGTCCACGCTGTCGTCACCGATGTTGGTGAGAACGGCGTGTTTGATGTCCACGGACCCACCGAACATCTCAATGCCATCATCCTTGTTGTACGACACCTGGATGTGGTCCACGATCGTGCCGCGGCCGACGCCCTGAAATGCGATGCCATTCAATTCATTATCAGGACTGAACTCGATTCCTGCGAACTCCACGCGGACGAAGCGCAGGACCCCGCTGTTATCGTCCGGGTGCGTGCCGCCGTAAACGCCGGTGTCCCCTTCGCCGAGCCCGACGCCACTCGGGAGATTCAGCGGTGCGCGACCGTTAATGATCAAGCCCCCCCAGTCGCCACGGTTGCGCTGCCCGACCGGCTGATCGCTGGTGAAGACGATCGGCTGCTCGCGCGTGCCGTCGGCGATGATCTGCGCGCCGCGATCGATGACGAGCGTGCCGCGGGTGGCGGTTTCGCCAATGACCGTCGTGCCAGGCTGGACGATCAGGCGGCCCGGTTGCTGCACGAACACCGTACCCCGAAGGACCCAGTTGGTGTCGTTTGTCAGCACCACATCCCGCGTGAAGCGGCCGCGAAGAACTCGGACAGGCTTGCTGATGCCGGCAACGTTGCGGGGCGCGCTGATCACCTGAGTGGCGACGTCCGCCTGGTGCAGCGGCGTCAAGGTAAGGAGTGCTGCCGTCAGCAGTCCGTACTGGATGAGACGTTTCATCATGGTCGTATGTGTCCTCATCATGTTTTTGGCCATGGCCTTCAGAAAGCCGAGAATCCGAGCTGCAGCGCCACCGTGCGTCCGAGCGTGTAGCGCCGCTGCACGTTCCCGCCCTGCGTGTACTGGATGGGTTCATCCGTGAGGTTGTCCGCCGAGAGTCGGAACGACAGCCGCCGCAGGCGATACTGCGCGGCAAAGTCGAACGTTGTCCGGCCCTTCTCCAGAATGTCGGGCAGCCCCAGGGAGCCGACATCGGCGATCCGGTCGTCGAAGTAGTTCACGAGCCCGCGCGCGGTCAGCGCGCCGACACGTGCTTCGACAAAGCCGTTGAGCAGGTGGCGTGAGGTGCCCGCCAGCGGGCGTTCGAGCGAGGTGAGCACGTTGGTCTGGGAGGGCGCGAGCGTGATGGCCGAGTCTACGAAGGTGTAGTTGCCGCCGACCATCAGCGCCGGCAGGATGCGCTTGCGTGCCTCGAGCTCGAGGCCGACATTGCGTGCGGATTCGGCGTTCTGAAACGACGTCCGCAACTGGGCGGTCGGCTCGACGAACCGCTCGATCGGTTCATTGAAATTCTTGTAGAACGCCCCGGCGGAAATCACCTCGTCCCCGCCACCGAACCACTCCCAGCGCAGGTCGTAGTTCTGGATCAGCGTCCGGTTCAGATCGGGGTTTCCGACCACGGCCCGTCCGCCGACGATGTCGGTGAATTCGAATGGGGCCAGCTCTCGGAATTCCGGCCGGTTCACGGTCTGACTGAAGCCGAACCGCAGGTTCTGGTTCGGTCGGAGCGCATTGACCACGTTGACCGATGGGAACAGATCCGTTTTCTCGATCCGCGCCGAAATCTGGTCGAGGTCACCGTCGACGTCCGTGTCGAAAAGGTCGAACGTATTCACCGCCTGGTCGAACCGCTCGGCGCGGACTCCGCCCACGAGACGCCAGGTGTTGCTCAACGGCAGGTCCACCATCGCGTACCCGCCGAGCGTCGTCTGTTCGGCGTCGTAAAAATCGGTGGCACGCGTCTCTTCGCGCAGTTCGAAGCGCGAGCCGATGTTCGCCGCGGAGAAGAGCTGCTCGGCTGGCTGCGAGAGGTCGAGCCCCGCCGTGTTGACGGGGATGAACCGGAAGCGGCGAGAGCTGAAATCCCGCTGCCGGACCGTGTACTGCGGGCCGAACTTCAGAACGGTGGGCAGGCCCTTCCAGTTGACGAAGGAAGTGGACCAGTTTACCGCCAGGTCGACGGCGTCTTCGTCGAGATCGTTGAACATCCGGAAACCGCTCTGCGACTCATCGGCGAGGAGGAACCGTCCGCCGATTTCCTCATATAGCGTCTCGCGAAGATCCGGTTCGTCACGGTTCGATCGAGAGACCGACGCGCGCCAGTCAAGGCGGCTGTTCGAAATCCCGCTCAGGAGATGTTCCCCGGTGACTTGCGCGCTGTTCAAGTTCTCTTCGAGCCAGAACAGCCGCTCATTACGCAGATTGCGGCCGACGTCCGCGTTGAAGCCCTCGAACCGGCGCGTCTCACGCGTGCCCGCATTGGTTGAGAAGCCCTGAAAGCCAAGCCGGTTGCTGGCGGTGAACTGGTAGCCGGCGTTGAGAACGCCGGCCCAGGCCGATTTCACATCGTAGGCGCGGTAATCATATTCTGAGAAGGCCGTGAGCCCGTCGGCGTCGGTGCGGAAGTAGTTCTGTTCTTCCTCCCGGTACTGCCCCCGCTGATTCTGGTTGAAGCTGCCGAGGACACCAAACTTGCCCCAGCGACGACCGAAGACCCCACTCCACTGCGCGTTGCCACGGCCATCGCCAGATTCTGGCGCCCAGTCGTTACGGAAGGCTTCGCCGAACTGTTCAAGCTCCTGGCGGCTGAACCCCAGTTCAGGGGTGAAGATCCCGCCCCGTATCAAGCGTCTCGACGGGATGATACTCGGCAGACTGCGCCCTCCATCGTCGTACGCCAGCCAGTCTCTGCCGCTGCCGGTGTAGTCGAATACGTTCTCACCGAAGGTGAGACTGTTCGCGCCGAACTCGACGGAGAGATCGAACATGGGCCGCACCGGCAGTTTCGAGGGCATGATCTCGACGAGCCCGCCGGCGAATTCCGCCGAGCGGTCCGGCGTGTACGATTTCACGACCGATATGCTGTCGAGGAGCCGCGCCGGAAACATGTCGAGCGACACGACCCGCCGCTCCGGTTGTGTCGAGGGGATGATCGCCCCATTCAAGGTGGTATTGCTGTATCGCTCGCCCAGTCCGCGAACGAACACGTACTGGTTGTCGACCACGGACAGGCCGGTCACGCGCTGGAGAGCGCTGGCCGCGTTCGAGTCGGCGTTCTGCCTCATTTCCTCGGACCCGAGATTGTCGGAGATCGACTGCGCGCGTCGGCGGGCCATCATCTGGGCGGAGGCCGAGGAGGTCACCGCGTCCTGCGCTTCGGCGGTGACCGTGATGTCTTCGGTGAAGCCGCCGATGGCGAGACTCGTGGTCAGATCCAGGTTCCGGCCATCTGCTGCGGCCACCTCCAGGATCTTGCTCTGAAAACCGTCCATCGCCAGCGTGACGCGGTGGGCTCCGACGGGCAGCATCAGAACATATCGGCCGTCAAGATCGGTGACGACCGTCTGGTCCGTCCCGGCGACCGTCACCGCCACGCCTGGCAGCGGCTGCGCATTGACCGCGTCCAGCACGCGACCGGTAACACGGACGCGCGCCGTTTCCTGCACCCCCGACGGCGCCCCTGCGGCGGCTACCGCGGGGACTGCTGCGGCCAGACCCGCGCACAGCACAGCGACCATACGAAACATTCTGAACATCGATCAACCTCCGAGAGAGAACTGCTATGTGACCGGGTCAGCTTACGCAGGCGCTGTGATCGGTCTGCAACAGTCTTGTTTCATGTGTGTTAACGAGGTGATCGACGCCGGTTTTTACACGGACGTCATGCATTTAACGTTGGAGTAACATTCCGGTGACGTGCCTGTAACGCAGTTCGCCTACGCTTGGCCCTCCCGAAGCGCCCAGGAGACCCGCGAACGATGAGGCGATTACTGCCGGCTCTCACGCTCCTGCTGCTGTACGCCAGCAGCATCGAAGCCCAGACGCCCCCTGCGCCAGGCACTGCGACGACGGTCGACGCCTCCCGCGGAGGCCTCACCGTCATCTCAGGCCCCAACAGCCTCACGCTCGGAGCGCGGATCCAGTTCCGCTGGACACTTGATGATCGCGAGGACGCCAGCGCTGATTCGACGGGCTCCGGTCTGGGTGCTCCAGACGGCGCAATCAGCCAGTTCGACGTGCCCCGATTACGGGTCAGCCTGACGGGCGGGGCCTTCAAGCCATGGCTGCGATACGCCTTTCAGTTCGATTTCAGTCGAACGAGCGGCGAATCGGCGAGCAAGATCAAAGATGCGATCATCGAGGTCCGGCCGATGGCCCGCAACTACCGGATCACCGGCGGGCAGTTCAAGGTCCCTTTCGGGCTGCAGCAGCTGACGCCGTCGGGCCGCCTGCAGTTCGTTGATCGCGCGATCACGGATGCCAAGTTCAGCCCGGCGAGGGACATGGGCGTGATGGTGAGCGGCACGGTGGCGAGGCGGAAAGCCGGATTCAACGCCGGGGTGTTCAACTGTACCTGCAGCCGCTGGGACCGTACTCGTTGTCCGAAGGGGCGAACGACGGGGGCACCACCCGGATCCTCCATCTGGGCGTCGGCGGACGATCCGGCAAGGAGATTCGCGGGCGCACGACACCGGGGGTCGTGCAGGACGCCGACGACCAGCGCGCATTCAACGTCGAAGCTGCGATCAAGATCGCCCGTCTGTTCAGCACCGGCGAGTACTTCTGGATGAGGGATGAACAGAACAATCCCGTCAGGGCGGCCGCCATCCTCTCGCGCGGCTTTCATGCCCAGGCCGGCTACATGGTCGTGCCAAAGCGGGCCGAACTCGGGCTCCTGGCTGCGCAGATCGTGCCGGACACGGACGTGGACGACGCCGAAGTATCCGAGTGGCGCGGTGTGTTCGGCTATTACTGGCACAGCCACGACCTGAAGCTGCAGGCTGACGCCGGCCGCGTGCGGTACGGCTCGAATTTCGTGCGCCTGTCACCCCGGGCGCGACAGGGACTGCCGCCGCTCGGGAATCGTCTCGTCAGCGGACAAAAACTGTCGGACACACAAGTGCGCCTGCAGCTTCAGCTGGCGTTCTGATTTACACCGAATTTACATGCGGGAAATCGGGTCGTAATGTCGCCCTCGTAGGGTAGTCACAATGACTTCAACACCACGTTTCCGCACTCAAGCACTCCTGTTCGCTGGTTTGATTGTCGGCCTCTCAGCGTGTGGCGGCAGCCAGGACGGGGGGGAGGCGGGCGCATCGTCCAGGGTCATCACCGCGGACGGATCGAGCACCGTGTTTCCGGTCACCGAAGCCGTCGCGGAGGAATTCCAGAAAGCGAACGCCGGCACCCGCGTGACCGTCGGTTCATCGGGCACGGGCGGCGGCTTTCAGAAGTTCTGCCGCGACGAGACGGATCTCTCGAACGCCTCGAGACCGATCAAGGAAACCGAGCTCGAGGCGTGCACCAAGGCAGGCATCGAATTCATCGAGCTGCCGGTCGCCTACGACGGCATCGCCATCGTTGTTCACCCGAACAACACCTGGGTCACGACGATGACGGTTGCCGAGTTGAAGAAGCTGTGGGAGCCGGCGGCGCAGGGGCAGATCAAGCGCTGGAACCAGATTCGTCCGGAGTGGCCCAATCAAGAGATTCGCCTCTTCGGGGCCGGCACCGACTCGGGCACCTTCGATTACTTCACCGAGGCCATCATGGGGAAGGAAGCGCAGAGCCGCGGTGATTACACGTCCAGCGAAGACGACAACGTCATCGTCCAGGGCGTCAGCGGCGACCAGTATGCGCTCGGCTACTTCGGGTATTCCTACTACGAACAGAACAAGGACAAACTGAAGCTCGTGGCCGTGGATGACGGTGACGAGAGCAATGGTGCAGGACCGATTGCGCCGTCCCCTGAGACAGTTGCGGGCGGCACCTACCGTCCGCTGTCGAGACCGATCTTCGTCTACGCCAAGGTCAAAGCGCTGCAGCGCCCCGAGGTCTTGAAGTTCGTCGAGTTCTACCTAACGCAGGGGGCACCGCTCGTCCGCGAAGTCGGTTACATCCCGATGACGGAACGCGAGCAGTCGATGGTGCATGACCGTTTCAGTGCGCGCAAAACGGGCACGATGTACACCGGCACCGACAGCCACAGCCAGACGACGCTCGAGCAGCGGCTCACGAAGTAACGGCGCATGAACGTCCGGTCGCGGCGGATCGTCGAGTTCATCATCGAGCGCGTGTTGTTTCTTTGCGCTGCGGGGACGATTCTCGTCACGGCCGGCATCATCCTAGTTCTGCTGTGGGAAACGCTGGGCTTCCTGCGCGAGGTACCGATCACGGAGTTTCTGTTCGGCACCGTGTGGACGCCGCTGTTCTACGACAAGCACTTCGGCGTGCTGCCACTGGTGACCGGGACGCTGCTGGCCTCTGCTATCGCCATGGCGGTGGCGATCCCGTCGGGTCTCATCATCGCCATCTACCTGAACGAATACGCCGCCGAACCCGTGCGACGCACGGTCCGCCCTGTCCTCGAAGTGCTCGCTGGAATACCGACCGTCGTCTACGGCTATTTCGCGCTGCTCTTCGTGACACCTCTCCTCCAGGCCATCGTGCCCGGCCTGGCCGGCTTCAATGCCCTCAGCCCCGGCATCGTCATGGGCATCATGATCCTGCCGCTGGTGTCGTCGCTCTCCGAGGATGCCATGCGCGCGGTCCCCAACGGGCTGCGAGAAGGGGCCTACGCGTTAGGAGGCACGCGCATGCAGACATCCCTGCGCGTGGTGGTGCCGGCGGCATTTTCCGGGATCTCGGCGGCCGTCATCCTGGCGATGTCGCGCGCCATCGGCGAGACGATGATCGTGTTGATCGCCGCGGGTCAGCAACCCCGACTGACGCTGGATCCACGCGTGCCGATCGAGACGATGACCGCCTACATCGTGCAGGTGAGCCTCGGCGACACCCCGGCCGGCACGCTCGAGTACAGGACCATCTTCGCCGTCGGCATGCTGCTGTTCATCAGCACGTTCGCGCTCAATCTGCTGTCCAACTGGCTGCGCGAACGGTTCCGAGAGGAATACGCCTGATGCTGCTCAAACGCATCGGGGACCGGCTGCTCGCCTCGTTCGGCTTCATGGTGACCCTGCTGGCGCTCATCGCGCTCGGCGCGCTGATCTTTGACGTGGTCCGGGACGGCATGGCTCGGCTGTCGTGGGATTTCATCACGAGCTATCCCTCGCGGCGCGCCGAAGAGGCCGGCATCCTCGCGGCGCTCGCCGGCAGCATGTTCGTGATCTCCCTGACGGCTCTGATGGCCGTCCCGGTGGGTATCGCCTCGGCGATCTACCTCGAAGAGTATGGCGGACGCGGACGGATCTCCCGGCTGATCGAGATCAACATTTCGAATCTCGCCGGCGTCCCGTCGATCATCTACGGGTTGCTCGGCCTCGGACTGTTCGTCCGCCTGATGGGCATGGACCGGAGCGTGCTGGCCGGTGCCTCGACGCTCGCGCTGCTGGCATTGCCGGTCATCGTTCTGGCCACCCGCGAGGCGTTACGCGCGGTCCCGAAGTCACTGCGGGAGGCGTCGTACGCGCTCGGGGCGACCAAGTGGCAGACGACGTGGCACCAGGTGCTGCCGGCGGCCCTGCCGGGTGTTCTGACCGGGGTGATCCTCGCGCTGTCGCGGTCCATCGGCGAAACGGCGCCACTGATCACGATCGGCGCGCTGACCTATGTGCCGTTCATGCCGAACAGCATCTGGTCGCCGTTCACCGTGCTGCCGATCCAGATCTTCAACTGGGTCTCACGACCGCAGGCCGCCTTCGCCGAAAACGCGGCCGCCGGCATCGTGGTGCTTCTCGTTTTCCTGATCGTCATGAACGCGGTCGCCATTGCGCTGAGAGACCGGTTCCAGCGGCATCTCTGACACTCGGAGACTTCAAACGCCAAACTCAAACTCTAAAGACTCATCTGGGTTGAGGGTTTGGAGTGTGAGGT
>JACDDJ010000791.1 GCA_013817065.1 Acidobacteriota bacterium | reverse complement strand
GATGCTGCCGGTCGAGTACGTCGTCAAGCGCTGCACGAGCGTCGGCAGTGGAATCGATCCTGGTACTCGAGATTTGCAGGGCACGATCGAGCCACTGCCGGATCCATGGCGAGAGGACGGTCCGATCGCGGCCGGGGCCGTGGCTCATCCCGTCGAGCAGACGCTCGAGCTGCGGCAGGTCGGTTGCCGTAACCTGGCGTCCAAGCAGCGCTGACATCGCCACGAGACCGAGCTGATACCAGTCGGTCGCCACATCCAGACGCGCCAGTGAATCGCCTGTCGCCGGCACGGCGATCCCCATTGCACGCAGCCGCGCGGGTTCGAGTCCGATGACATCCATCGCGGACCCGACAACGTGTTCGACGATCGTGAACTGTCCGTCGGGCGAGACGATGATGCGGTCCGGGCTGAGGGCGCCGTGGGCGACACCGGTGTCGTGTTGCTGAAAGAGGACGAGGGCGGGCCCAAGCTGCTCGATCACTGCCGCCGCGAATCCGGCGCCTCGCGCCCTGTGCAGTACCTCGGAGAGCCGTTTTCCAGGGGTGCAATTCGAAATCAGCGCCAGGTCATCATCCGGTTCGAGGCGCTGGACGGCGCGGACCCGCGCAAACGCAGGATGCCGGAAGCCGTCGAGACGGCGGACTTGTTCGCGCAGGGCCGCTTCGAAGCCGGGGATGTCGGCGAGATCCGGATGGAAGCGAAGGAGTTCGAGTGACGGCGCGCTGCTGTTGTCGAACATCAGCAGGCGGTCGCCGAGACCGTCGGAAAGCCCCTGCGCGTACCAGCTCGCCAGCGGCTTGGGTGCGGCGGCCGGCGCCGGGTCCTTCGGATTCGTCCACTCGGGCATTCGTTCTGTATTCGGAAGAGAGTGACGTCGTACGCACCGAACCCGACAAACCGCAGAGGGACCTGCCGCGCCGAAGCTCCGGAGCATCAACGGGATGTCCGGTCGGGTGTCGTGGACGAAGGCGGGTCAGGATGGACGCGTCATGCTATCGAGAGATTCGCCGGAGTGTCAACGGGAAAGCGCCTCACATCGCCGAAGTCTCGGTCAGATCTGCAAGCCCTGGAATACGGAAGGTGATGACGACGGCCCCGAGCCGGATCTGGTCGCCGTCGGCCAGCCGGCACGGCGACGTCACCCTGGCGCCGCGCAGGTAAGTGCCGTTGGTACTGTCGAGATCATCGAGCATCGCTGCCCCTGCATCGACGGTGATGCGGGCATGGTGGCGCGACACTCCTGCCGCATCGATCCAGACCTCCGCATCGCCGGCGCGTCCGATGACGTTGGCTCCCGTGTTCAAAGCGATCTGCCGCGTTTCCCACACCAGCCAGTATTTGGCACCAGGCTTCGTGACTTCGCCGGGATTGGACTCCTGGCGAAGGGTGCCCACGAACCGGTAGCCGAAGCGCTGTATCGTCCTGATGTAACGAGGATCATCCGCAGAGTCGCCGAGTGCGCGGCGAAGCTCCGCGACCAGTCCTGCAAGGTTGGTCTCGCCGACGTAGGTGGACGGCCAGAGCGTCGCGAGAAGGTGCGCCTTCGCCATCGCCCGGGTTCGGTTCGCGATGAGGAGACTCAGAAGGTCGAATGCCTTCGGGGAGAGGTGCACTTCGTTATCGTCGCGTAAGAGGCGCCGGGTCTCGGGGTCGAGAGCGAACTCGTCGAATTCGTATGCCACCAGTGCCTCCGCCGTGGGCGCATTCTAACTGACTCGCTGGTGCATGCGGCCGGTCCTGGGACCTGCGACGTTATAATGAGCGCCTTTTATTTCTATCTGGAGGTCTCCGGATGGGTCACATCAAGCACTCGCTTCTGCCCTTACTCTCGGTCGCGACTGTCGCTATAGCCACGGCGTCAACTCTGGCATACGCCGAGCAGGCGAACCGGCGTGCCACGGTGCCGGTCGAGGTGTCACTGAAAGCTGGGCAGGGAACGTACGCCGCGAAAGGGCAGGGAACCTGTACGCATGCGCCGCAGGCGTCGATCTACAACGTTCGATCGCAGCAGTGGACCGTCAGGCATGAAGAGGAAGGCCGCTCCGCGCAGCTGACACTGTGGAAGCCGACCGACGGTTCGGCAGAGATGTTCACGCTCTCGGTGAACGGCAAACCGAACATCAGCATCAGCACCGTCCGCGGCGGGCAGCTGTCGGGCAGCGGGACCGTGAAGTTCGATCCTTCGGGCAAGGGCGGCACGTTCCCTGTTGACGCGAAGGGAAAGGCTGGGGAGCCTGTGAGCGGAACGCTCAAGTGCGATGCATTCACCGCGGCATTCGCCGAGGGCGGTAACTAACCTAGGCGGTCGCGTCCATGCGTCCGCGGTCCTG
>JACDDJ010000169.1 GCA_013817065.1 Acidobacteriota bacterium | reverse complement strand
CACGTAAGCGATCGAGAGTGCTATCAGTGGCTCGACGATGGATGGAGAGAGTGAGACAACTCCGTAGATCGTCAACGCCAGGGTGATCGAATGCGCCAGCGTAAAGGCTGTGACCTGCAGAAGAACGGGTCGAAGTCGCGTATTCAGAAGGAACAGTCCAAGCACGAACAGGATGTGATCAAGCCCCTTTGGGATGATGTGGGTGATACCAAGCTTCAAGTACTGCACGGCCACTTCGCTTCGAGAGGGCTCCGAGAGCACCTCGCTCAGCAACAGCGGCTTGCTCAGAGTGCCGCCCTCGAGCCACTGCCGCCTGACCTCACTGCGCTCGTTCTGCACGGTCAACAAGTACGTGCCGTACACGAGTGAGTACGACCAGGTGAAGGTTCGAGCGGTCTCTGGAGCTCGGCCACTCAAACGCACCAGGCCAGCGTGCAGGAGACGCGTTCCTGTGCTGGGATCCCTCAGGTCATCTCGCGCGATCGGCATGTAATCGAACGTGGGCTGAGCCCGTTCGCCATTGAAGATGACCTTCGTGGTGTCGAGGAGCGTGGCCTGGAGCGATTCAATCCGCGCCTCCGTCTGCTCAGCGCTCAGTGGACCGGAGAGCTCTCGCCCGGCAGCCGCTTCCAGGCGAGCGAGGAGCGACTCTGGATCGACAATTATGTCGATGCGGTAGGTGCCGTCGGAGTGGAAGCGCGCCGTTATCTGCGTCGTGCCAATGTCGTGTGCACGGGCGGCAGGCGTCAATCCCAGCATCATCAGCATAACAGCTGGCAGGAATACGGCGAGACACAGACCGAACGTCCGATCACGGTCGTGCTGTATCGGCCAGGCGCTGATCACCGTGGGCCTCGGCTGTCGGAAACGACGCAACCTCACGAGGGCTTCGTGGGCGCATCGCGCCCCGATCCCATCCTGCGAACGATACTGACAGCGACCGCAACGAACACGCCCAGAAGCAGCAGCGCCACTGTGAATGCCGTCGCCCCCATACCCGCCGTCGGCCCGCCACCTGACCGAGCTATTGGCCGACCCTGACGCGTGAGGAGCGCCGTGGCGCCGGCAGGTGCTTCTCCGCGTGTAAACGACAGTTCGGCGACACGTTCATCGAGGGGGGCCATGAGCCGGTCTTCAGGATATGTCTTCAGCTCGTCGGTGACTCCGTCACCGAGCGCGGAGCTGTCGAAGACGACGACGCTCGACATCTGCGTGACGACTATTTCGCGCCAGCCTGCACGGTCGCGATAATTGGTATTTCCGAGGCGTAACTGACGTGGTGTGTCTCCACGAGCGCTTGGCACGACTGCCCGGTAGTCACACTCGATCCTCAGCGTAGGTAAAAGCCCGCTCGAGCCCGGGGGCGTCGTCACCCTGCTTGACGTCAGCGCAATAGGCAGGCGGGTTCCGTCGATGGTCACTGCTAGTCCACCAGCGAATTCCGTCGCAAGGCTCTCGAGATAGGCGTGCAGTCGTGAGAGCGATGGCGGCTGGTCTCCTGTGTAGGTGGGGTCCGCCTTCCGTAGCTCCTGGAAGGCGGCGATCTCGGCCATATCCACGACGAAGTGCAGGCCGATGTACTCGGCGGCGACGTCAATGCGGACGAACTGATTGACCGAGAAATTGCCGAGCGGGTGTGCGTCGGTCGAATGAGCGAGAGGCCCCAGCATGCACAGCGCGGCGATCGGCATTCCGGCGGCGCATCCGCGTGCTGAAATCAGGCCGGCTGCCATGTCACAACTGCTGAGCGTGCGCTCACGTCATTCCCTTAGAGTCTTTCTGGCGATCGACGCTTGAAGCGGGTCGAACTGTGGGTTGAGAGACAGAGCGCGCCTCAGGTAGTCGCGCGCCGCATTGTCGTCGCCGCCAGCGCGCGCGATCATCCCCGCATGATAGAAGAGCCGGGCATCTTTAGTGCCCAGACGGAGCGCCTCTTTTATAGCTTTTTGCGCTTCAGGCAACCTGCCCGCCTTCAAAGCCGTCCAAGCGACAGCATCGGCGCCATAAATGTCGCGACGGACCTCATACTCCTTGGCCGCGCTCGCGAAGGCCTCTTCGGCTCTCGCCGGCATGTCGTGGTCAGCGAAGAACAGCGCGAGTTGCCGACTATAGAGTGCGTCCTTCATGCTATCGAGCCGGCCAATCTCCTCGACCAAGGTGTACTGCGCCCGGGCGTCGTCGGCTCGTCCCGCAATCGCATACAGGTCGCCAAGCTTTGCGATGAGCTCCGGGTCGGGTAATCGATGCACCGCCTTTTCGTACTCCTGAATGCCGCCACGTACATCGCCGCGTGCAGCTCGAACCCGGCCAAGCGACGCAACCGCGTGCAGGTACTGCGGAAAAGTCGTCAGCGCGTCGCGGTAATGGCGTTCAGCAGTGTCGTAGTTTCCGACAGTAAACGCGGTTTCGCCGAGTTGCCACTGGCACCAGGCGACCGTCTCCTTGAGCGAGGCGGCGTTATCGACCGCGAGAGCAAGAGCTCTTGAGAAGCGTCGCCCCGCCATCTCGATGTCGCCGCGTAGCATGGCCAGACGCGCCATGCGTGTCTCCGCGTTGATGCTGCTGCCGCCCAGCTGCTCCATCTGGCGGAATGCCGTTGCCGCCCCCTCGTAGTCGCCGAGCTCGAGGAGCGTATCACCGAGGATCTGATATGAGGAAGCCTTCTTTGGTTCGAGTGTTGTCAAGCGAACGGCGTGATCGCGCGCTTGGACGAAGTCGTGCGCGGCATACTCTGCCTGCGCAAGCAGCGCGAGGCCGCCCGAGTTGCGCTCGGCAGGTAATACGGCCAGCGACGTGCGTGAGGCGCGCGAGGCGAGTTCGAGATACGTAAGGTCCCCCGTCTCACGCACCCGCTGAAGGTAATACCCCGCTAGTTTGTTGTAGGCAATCGTGTTTTCCGGATCTTGCGCAATCAGGCCCTCGAGAGCCCGAATCGTTCGGGAGGTCGCATCAGCGTCTTCGACAGGCGGCCTCGTGACCGGGCGGTTCGAAGCGGGTGTTTCCGACGGCGGCAGGGGCACCACAGGAGGTGCCATCGAAACGGAGGCCGCGGGTGGCTGCCTGTTCCAGATCCCGACACCGATCGCCGTGATGCCCGCGACTGCACACGCGAGGAACCTCGCCCGGCGACGCTGCCTTCCCGCACGTCGATTACTCTCGGTCATCGGGATCGTGCTCCTCGAATCACGTCCCCGAGCTACGCCTCACTGAAGCTGCCGTTGGACCGGTCCGCCGGCCGAGAATTGCAGCCGAACTATCGCGCCCAGTCGTCTCGTTCCTTGGTCTTGTTCCCTGGAAATCGTCGGCGCGCCAAATACAGGAGACCCGTCCCTAGCAGAGCCAGGGTGGCCGGCTCCGGGACCGGTGCCGTGGTCGAGCCTTCGAAGGTGAGCGGATTTTGACTCCCGCTCAGGCCGAGCGCCGTAAACGTCGCTGCTCCGGGGCCAATTCGGCTATCGAACCTGAAGCCCGTGATCGTAGAGCCAACAAGGAACTGGAGAGTATCAGCGGCAAAGTCCACGGCCCCGACTCCGGGATCGAAGAAAATATTGAAGCCGCTCGGCGCAATGAGATTCTGTACGACTGGTCCGGTAGGAACATTGATGGTGACGAGTAACAGATCGATTGGCGAGTTATTCGTCACCGAATACTCGTAACGGAACAGGCCTGCGTTCATGGTTACTGCGCCGTTGACCTTGACCGGATCGGCGCGGACCGTGCTCGAGAAGAAAATAAAAAGTGCGCAAAGGCCGCTGGCTGTCCAGAGAAGCCGCGACGGCCGTCTTCGTGGGATCATGGGAATTATCCTTTCACTTTGCACTGTGTTCGTTGATTGCTCCACACTCGTTCATCAGTACGCCCAGAGCAGTCCAGCCGTCTGGTATGGCAATCAGCTCGATTGCCATACCAATCTTCAACAAGTTTTTTGCTCGACGCTCAGGGAGCGGCACTCGCACGGCTCGCTGTTCGATGTCTATAGCCGCGTCCGGTCATCCGCGTTGTCCCTACCACGTGGATTCGGCTGAATCGGAAACGCTGCAAAGGGGAATGTATCCATGAACGTGTCGTCGTTCACATTGACGTGGTCCGTCAACGGCTCGCCGCTATTGATCAATGTAAAGGTTGCATCGCCCACGTCATCCTGGTACCGCCGGCCCCCCATATTTCCGAACCCTCCATTCGGGTTATTGCCGCCGCCGGGTCCAAAATTCTCCAGGGTGAGATTGAGGCGCAGGATATCGCCGTTGCGGACCGCCGCGTCGAGGATCATATTGATGAACGTGTCGTTGGTGCCGAGGTTTCTGAGTGACTGGACGATGTCGGCCTCGAAGCGCCCATTGGCGTCATCTTCTGTCGACGCGCCGTTGTACTCGTCCTTGCGAGCGGGTGGAACGAGCCCGTTGTTCACCAGAGGCGTTCCATCGCGGTCAGCCGTGATCCACTGTCCGGACCCGACGACCTCGCCATCGGTCCTGACGATCTGAATGCGCTGCCGCTGCGTCACGGAGTTGAGTCCAATCACATCGGAATCACCACGCAACATCTCTACGGGAACGCGGACCGCGATCAGCAGGATATTGAAGCCAGCATACGTGTCGCGACCGTTCTGATCTTCGAAGCCGCGGTTGAACACCGACCGATCGGGATTGCCGGGGTTGCGGATCGACGAGAGGACGAAGCGGTTTGCGGCCGTATTGTCCAGGAAGAATGGATCGTCCGGCGCACCGGCATAAAAGCTCACGCCCGTGGCTGGATCCTCCGTGACGACAAAGGGAGGCGGATCGTCCCCTTGCAGCGAAATGGTGGTCGGTGCCTCGAAGCTGTCACCGGTTGGCAAGTTGATGGTGGCTATCTGTCCGGTCTCGCGTCCAACGCCTCTGGTGAATCGAATATCCACGAACTTGTCTGGCCTGGCGTCACCCGTGTTCTCGATTTCGAAACGATACCGAAGGTTGTGATCGAAGATGGCCTGACCAATGATCTCCGACGAGATTAAGAAGGGGTTCATGCTCATTACCAGAACGACCTTCGAGTTGTCATTCGGATCGAGGAATGCATAGGTATCCCCGAGGTCGGAGGCGTGATCGTGGGCCAACTGCGGGCCGTCGATGTGGTCCGAGGCCCTGAGGCTTGTCCACCGAGTCACGGACGCCGCGAGTGCCGCCGTTACCGCGCACACCATCGCGACTTTTGTTTTTGTGCCGAAGCCAGACATCATCTTCTCCTCCCGACTGAGGCGAATAGCGGATTGAGCCGAACAGCCGGGAGGCTCATGCGCTTGGAACCGGCTGAATGGACGTGCGCGGCCAAACCCTTACGGACACCCGACGTGGATCGACAGGCGACGTAAATCAGCGACCCGACTAACAGGATTACTATACACTCGGTGAGCACCCGTCGACGGGGCGGAGAAGTAACGTTTCTGTCACGATGCAAGTGTCAGTGAGCCATCAGGTAGACTGCGTCTTCTGTAACCGAATGTCGTCGGCGAGAAGACGAGAAAAATGGTTAAGCTGAGCAGAAACGTAGCGGAGCGTTCCCCCGTTACAGCTAACCGCAGTGCGGCCGAATTGGAATAGCACCCTCGAATGCAGAAGCTGCAGAGAATTGCTGCTCTTTCCCTCCTGTTGACCTGTTCTGAGCTGTTGACCGCGAGTCGGCCTGCACAGGACGCCACATGGGCGTTAACACACGTGACGGTGATCGATGCGACCGGCACACCAGCACGGCCGGACATGACCGTGCTTATCAGGAATGGCCGCATTGCCGACGTCGGGAAGTATGGCTCGATCGAAATCCCGAAACAGGCCCAAGTAGTTGACGCGACGGGGAAGTGGCTCGTGCCGGGGTTGTGGGACATGCACGTACATCTGTCGCTTGCGTCCCAGGCATCTCTGCCTCTCTTTTTGGCGAACGGCATCACGGGAGTTCGCGATATGGGCGGGAGTCTGTATGACCTGAAGCAGTGGCGCAAGCGCATCGCTGAAGGAACCATCAGGGGTCCGCGCATCATCTTTTCAGGCCCGTACGTTGACGGTCCCAAGCGTGGAGCACCACACCGCGTCACGGTGACAAGCGTGACGCAGGCTCGCGAAGCGGTCCAGAAGCTGAAGAAACTCGAGGTGGATTTCATCAAGGTTCACAACGCCATCCCGAGGGACGCATATTTCGCACTGGCAGACGCGGCCAGGCAGGCACAGATCTCGTTCGCCGGGCACGTTCCGAGGGGCGTGAGCCTGACCGAGGCGTCCGACTCGGGCCAACGCAGCATCGAACACGTCGAGGTTCTGTTCCAGCCGTACGCCGAGCAGGCACGCCATCGGGGCACCGCGAGCGAAGCGACCGTCATCGAAAAGGCTGTTGTGGCCTACACGGACGCAGAGGCTGTCGCACAGTTCCGACGGTTGGCCAAGAATGGCACTTCGTATGTTCCGACGCTGATCGCGTATCAAGCATTTCTGTCCCGCACGGATCCGGCCGCCAGTCAGGACCCCCGACTGAAGTACGTCACGCCCGCGACCAAGCGTTACTGGGACAAGTGGTTTCCTGCCGAGAG
This sequence comes from Acidobacteriota bacterium, assembly GCA_013817065.1. Taxonomy (GTDB): domain Bacteria; phylum Acidobacteriota; class Vicinamibacteria; order Vicinamibacterales; family 2-12-FULL-66-21; genus JACDCA01. Next base: position 1,689 of record JACDDJ010000169.1, on the reverse strand, counting down.
CCAGTCAGCCGAGTTGGTTCAACAACGCCGCGTGTTGTTTCAGCGGTTTTTCAGGCTCGTGCGATTGATGCAGCGCGAAGGGGTGTCCATCCTGGCAGGGTCGGATCTTGGAGAACGGAACGTGTATCCCGGTTTCAGTCTGCACGACGAGCTGTCTTTGCTTGTGAAGGCTGGGTTGACGCCGATGGAAGCCCTCCAGGCTGCTACGCGGAATGCTGCAGCTTACCTTGGCAAACTCGATACGTTCGGCACGATCGCGACAGGAAAAGTCGCTGATCTCGTACTGCTGGACGCCAATCCGCTCGAGGATATCGGTCATACGCGGCGAATCCACGCGGTGGTCGTCGGCGGAACGCTGCTTCCAGGACCAACGCTGCGCGCAATATTGGCGGACGCTGAGGCCGCTGCGAAGCGCCAGTGACCCGAGCAAAACCGGTTGCGCGTCACAGCTCTCTGACCCCGTGGCTCTTCAGAAGAAAGTACACGGCGACGATGGAAAGCAGCGCGCCGTTGGTCGCGAGGATCACGGGCACCCCGACGCACGTAGCCGCGGAACGCGACCATGTAGATGCTGACGACGCGGCCGCGCAGATGATCCGGCACGATCAACTGCACGAGTGAGGTCGTCATGGCCGTGACGATGATCGCCGTGATCCCCGCGCAGAAGCAGACGAGGATCAGCCCGCTGAGCCAGAGCGTGCGTGACAGCGCGAAGCCGGCGAGCAGCATCCCGAACACCACCTGCACGATCAGGAGGTCAGACCCATGTGCTTGAACCGGCCAAGCCAGGCGACGATCAGCGCCCCCACCACCGAGCCCGCCCCTGAGAACGCCATCATCCGGCTGTAGAGACCGATGTCCCCCTTGAACACATGGCGCGCGAAGACGGGCAGGAACGTCAGCAGCGGCAACCCGAGAAACGCGGTCAGGAACGCCACGATCGTAGCGCGATAAGCGCCGGCTCGCGCTTCACCTAGCTGAAACCGCCGTGCATCTCCTGCAGCAGCGGATTGTGTTCCGGTTTGATGTGTTTCACCGAGAGCGACAGCAGCGCCGCGATGACGACCAGGAAGGACAGGCCGTTGAGGCCGAAGCAAATGGCGGTGCCGAAGGCCGCAAGCGCGGCGCCGGCGAGCAGGGATCCGAAGATGCGCGACAGGTTGAACTGGATCGAGTTGAGCGCGATGGCATTGAGCAGATGCTTCTTCGGCACGAGTGTCGGCATCAGCGACTGGTAAGCCGGTCCTCCGAACGCCTGCGCGAGTCCGGTTAGAAATGACAGCGCCAGGGTGTACTCGATGCGGACGGTCCCCGTCCAGACGAGTGCCGCCAGCACGAAGGCGGTCGTCATCTGCGCGTACTGAGAACTGAGAAGGAGCCGACGCCGGTCGTAGCGATCCGCGATCACGCCCCCGACGACGGTGAAGAGCAGGAGCGGCAGTTGCCCAAGAAAATCGTCGAGACCGAGAAACAGCGGCGCTCCGACATGGGTTGCCTTTGTGAGATCGAAGACCAGCCAGCTCTGCGCGACTTTCTGCATCCATGTGCCGACCGTGGAGGGTGACCGCCGACTTTCCAGCCGGTTTCATCGGGCGTCACGACCGGACTGCCGCGGACCGTGGCGCAGAGCGCCTCGTAGGTCGGCTGCGCCTGGCGGGCGGCGCGGTGGACGGCGTGGACCAGCCGGCC
>JACDDJ010000790.1 GCA_013817065.1 Acidobacteriota bacterium | reverse complement strand
GCACCGCCCGCTCTCGACCGAAGGATCCATCGTAAGAACCTGCAGGCCGCAGCGTCTAATTCCTCCCGTCCGCAGCACGCTTTTTCGTTGACGGTGCGCTTACACCTCAGTCAGACCGCGCCTGATTGGCGGCCTTGTCCTGTCACGTAGGCTGTACCGCCGCACGAAAATTGGACAGCGCGCTGATGATAATCAGGCCGCAGGCCTGACGCTAAATGCCTGACGCGCTTGCGCCGGCGAGCGATACCCGAGTCGCGCGATCAGCCACTCGCGGTTGTAGGTCTCCTTGAACGCGAGCAGCGCCTGGCGCAGCTCTTCGACGGTCGAGAAGTGCCGCACCCAGAGGAGCTGCTCCTTGAGCGTGCGAAAGAAGCGCTCGATGCAGCCGTTGCCTTCAGGCTGGCGCACGAACGCGGGCGACGAGGTCATGCCGAGGAACCTGATCTCGGCTTGAAAGTCCGCACTGAGATACACACTGCCATGGTCGTGGCGGATGGCGAGGCCGCCGGCCGCCGCCGCCGCCGCGAGGCCGCCGAAGTGATCGCGGACGCCTTGCCGCACGGGCTCGAGCGCCTCGAAGCGGTCGCCGTGCTGGGTGGCGTGGATGCCCACGCACTCGGCCGTGCAGTGATCGATCGCCGCGAAGATGGTCGCCGGGCCCTCGAGGAGCGTGACGGCCGCGGTGGCGTCGGTGCCCCACATGACGTTCGGCGCCGCCGTGACGATGGTGCCGTCGTGTGGACGCTCCACCACCGGCGCCGGCTGGCGGGCCGGCGCGAGCAGCTCGGCGCCCCGCATGACCCGCAAGACGCGCCGCATCGACGTCCGGACGGCCTTCAGCGTGCGCAGGCGCGCCCAGATTTTCCGGTGCCCCTCCCCGTGGAACGGACTCTCGGCAATAACCGTCCGAATCTCCGCGAGCAGCGCCGCATCGTCCAAGGCCGGCGTGCGGCCCCGACGACCGGTCGCGGGTTGCGCCCGCCGCGTGCGTTGCGCGTAGAAGGTCGAGCGCGGCAGCGCCCAGACGCGCAGGACCCGCGTCATCCCGTACGGCTGCTGCGTGGAGGGCGAAGTCCGCTGACTCATCGCTTCGACCTCCACCAGCCCAAAGGGCCGCTGGCCTCCAAGTGCCGAATCTTCTCGCGCAGCAGTTCAGCCCCGACCGCCTGCTCGGCGACGACGGTCTTCAGCCGACGCGTTTCCTCGCTGTCGACGTCAACCTCCCGGCGCTTCAGGCCGGCTTCGCCGCTCGCCAGAAAGTCGTCACGCCAGGCCGAGAGCGTCGCGGCCGTCACGCCATGCCGTCGACTGACGCTCTCCAGGTCGACACCCCGCAGCAACTCCAACACCACCGAGACCTTGCGGCGAGCGGACCACCGCCCCTTCCCGCCCCGCGTCAGCGAGGCTGAGGCCTCTCCGGTCGCCCTCCGGGCTCCCTCCGAGGCCCCACCCTCGCTTGGTTTCTGCTTGGACATACCCCATTCTCCTCTCTCCAAAGGGCTGTCCAATCATTTCGTGCGGCGGGGGAGCGTTACTCAGGAGGAACCGACTCCACCCAGACGCCTCACGGCCATATAATCAGCCACTTGCCCACACGCCCGGCACCCGTCTCGGCGTCTACTAAGTCGTCGCGCAGATTGGCGAAGGCGGCATGGGCCAGGTGTTTCTGCGACCGACACCAAGCCGACACGTCAGGTCGCCATCAAGATTCTCATCGCGTTACATTACGCGCCGCTGCCATGGAGGGGATAACATCACATGAATCCGAACAAAGCACTGTGGGAAAGGGTGACTTCACCAGGATCGCCGCGAGCATGCGAGAGAGCGGAGAGGCGGTGGTCGCCGGACTCAGCATCACCCCGGGATTGAAGGTGCTGGACCTCGGATGCGGCGACGGGACGACGGCCCTGCCGGCGGCCAAACAGGGCGCCGACGTGCTCGGCGTCGATATCGCGAGCAATCTTGTCGAAGCCGGGAACAGACGCGCGCAGGCAGAGGGCTTGACGAACTGCCGGTTCCAGGAAGGCGATGCCACCAATCTGAGTGAACTCGCCGATCGGCGCTTCGACCTCGTGGTCAGCATCTTCGGAGCCATGTTCGCGCCCACACCGTTCGACGTGGCGAAGGAGATGGTGCGCGTGACCCGGCCCGGCGGCCGCATCGTCATGGGGAACTGGATTCCCGGCGATCCGACGCTCGTCGCACAGATTCTGAAGATTAGCTCCTCCTATTCACCGCCACCGCCCGAGGGCTTTGTCAGCCCGATGACGTGGGGGATCGAGGCCAACGTGAGCGAACGCTTCGCGGCGGCGGGCATCCCCGCCGAGCGGATCGCG
>JACDDJ010000168.1 GCA_013817065.1 Acidobacteriota bacterium | reverse complement strand
GTATGCGCTTGGTTTCGACATTCTGAAAGGGGCCGGTAAATGGATTTAGCAGTCTGGCGCCGTAGGGTTTCCTCGTCGTGGCTCATCGTGGTCGTCGTTGCGCTCGTCGGTCTCGTTGCGGTGATGGGGGCGGCTATCGCGGCGCAATCGCGTCCAGCAGGGAAACAGACCACCGCCGGCCGGGAAGCAAGCGCGATGGCTGGCCGCGACGTCTTCCGGTTCGAGACATTCGGCAACGAAGGATTCTGGACCGACGCGATGCGGATGCCGCAGGGCGTGCTCGACTCGAAACTGACGCCGCTGCAGGCGCTCGAGGCCGGGCTGCTCGTGGATATCGATGCAGTGCCCGTATCGATCCGAGACGCCCTCAGCCTGGAGTTGAAGACCGATCGGACTCCGGCCAGCGCGCCCATGCTGCACGACGTGAAGACGACCGTCATGCTGATCGAAGCGAACGCGGTCGTCGGCATGGTGCCGAAGGACTCGAACGGCGACGGACGGATCAATCTGGCGTCGGGAGACAAGGTCGGCGTGACGTGCGCGATCTGCCATACGGAAACGGACAAATCGGTCTTCGCCGTTCCCAATGCCGGTTCCATCGGGCGCCGGATCGACGGCATCGCGTCGGTCAACCTCAACGTCGGCAAGCTTCTCGCCACGGCGGCGAACTCGCGGGCCTACTATCCCAACTTGCAGCTGACCCTGGGTGGGAAGACCATCGGCCGCGCTCCGACAGGGTTGACCGTGGACTCCTCGGAAGCAGACGTCGACGCGTACCTGTCGAATCCCGCCTTCTATCCAATCGGCGCGTTCGACGAGACGCAGGACGGAATCGGCAATCCCGTCATGAACACGCCGCTGTTCCGGCAGGACCTGGCGGCGCCGTTTGGCAGCGCGGGCGAGTTCGCCGAGCTCCTCGATATCAGTAATGGATCGTTCACCACGAACCTGGACCCGACGACGCTCGTCACGCCCGAAGGGCGGGCGTTCCTGAAGGCGCGGGCGGGGGCGCTGGGCGAAGAGCTGGCCACCAATTACGCGAAGATTCTGGCCGAGACGGGCGTCACAGGATTCCCGTTCGTGAAGGCGTCGATGACCGGAAAGGTGAACGTGCCCCAGAGCCTGGTCGGGCGGAGAGTGGACGAAAAGAAGCTCGTGGACCTGAAGGCATATCTGGAGAGCCTGCCCGGCCCGGCGGCACCGAAAGTGGACCAGGCGGCGGCCTCGCGCGGGCGAACTCTGTTCCGCACCGAGTGCACGCGCTGTCACAATCTCGATCCGAACGCCGCCGTCACGAAGCGACTGATTGAGCTCCAGGACTTGTGGCCGGACTACAAGCCAGAGGTCATCGCCAAGAGGATGCCGCCGTTCAGTCCCGTCCAGAACTCACCCGGTGGATACGACGACAAGATGATCGTCGTGGACGCCAGCGACCGCGATAAGCGTGGCCATTCGGTGGCTCTGCTCCTCGACCTCGGACGCAAGCAGGTCTTCCTGCATGACGCCTCCGTCCAGGGCCTCGACATGTTGTTGAATCCTGCGCGCGGGGAGAAGGCTCCGCATCCGTTCTATGTGCCGGATGGCGGCACGCGAAAGGACATGATTGCCTATCTGCTGGGCCGTCAGACCACACCACACCGGCCGTGAAGGGGACGAAGCGGGATAGGAACGTGATCGTTGAGACATGTCCACGTAATGCACGTCTGTACAACCGTGTCTGAAGGTGCCGCATGTGCGTGCGCCCTGGAGGACTCACCGATGAAGCATCACGTCTCGAGATTCGTTTCACTGGGCGCGGGCACGGCGCTCGCCGCAGCGCTTCTGGCAGTCGGCGCAAGCAGGCAGTTGCGGTCGCGTCCGGCGCACGAGGTGCCGTCTACGCGATGACGAACGAGGCCGCCGGCAACCGCGTCACGGTCTACGGACATGGCCTTCGAATGCAGGTCAACTTATCGCCCTTGCATGACACTGGGAGAGCCTCTGGGCTTCGCTGACGTTGGAGCACCCGTGAGACCCGCCCGTAGCCCCTGACCCGCGCCGCCGCCGTGACGCACTGTCCTCAGTCGTCCCCCACGTCACGAAAGTGGTAGCCGATGCCCCACACAGTCAGGACGCAGTGCATTCCTGTATACTCGAGATCCTTTCCTGACGTTCTCCGGCCACGCTGGCCGCCGACCTCACTAAAGTGGCCGGTGGGACCGAATTCCTTCCCAAACCAGCCCGCTCACTCAGTTTTTCGCACCGGTTCGTTCCTGCACCAAGGAGAAGTCATGCTTGTCGTTGTTCTCGGGATAGCGCTCACCGGAGTGCTTGCAGTCAACGTGTGGAACCGCCGCGGGTGGAACCCGGCGGCCCTCGACGCCATGAGCCAATCGTGGACTGCGGCCTACCGCGCGTCGCAACCAGCCTCGCCGAACTAGTCGGGGGAGCCCCGCCGGGGCCGCAAAAACCTGATTCCACCTTCTGCTAGAATCCCGCAGCCGCGGGACCACGACGCTCTGATCCAGGCGGAGCGCGGCCCGGATCCGCAAAGATACTCAGCAGCATCACCTTCTTGATGCCGTAGCGCTGCAGGAAGAATGGGATCGCGAGAATGAAGAGCGTTTCCGAAATCTGCGAGATCGACAGCAGCGGGTTGGGAGCTTCGACACCGAGGTGCCCGGATACGCAGTCCTGAAATCGTCAGGAAGGCGGCATCGTGAAGACGTAGAGGCCGAGAAACAGGGACGCCGCCGCACTGACCTGCAGCTGGAACGCGCTCTTTGTCCGCCCGCCAGATCCACCATCCACATCGCGGCAATGAAGCCTGTGCCCCCCGGGCCGGCGGTGTCCCCTGGGAGCGATGCGGCGGCCGACCCGTATATGATTTACGGCGACGGCGGACCCTGTACTGACGCATGAGACTGCGCGCTTCCACATGGACTTAGGACAGACCGTCGCGGGTATCTCATGGGTCGGGGTTTGGACGGTTCTCGTCATCGCCTACGCGGTCGCGGTGGCGGTTTTCCTGATCCTCGAAAATCGTAGCCCGCAGTCCACCTTCGCGTGGCTGTTCCTGCTCATCCTCCTTCCACTCGGCGGCATTGCCATCTACATGCTGTTCGGTCGTGGACGGCACGCGTTCAGCCGCGCCCGCGTCCTGCGATCGCTCATGGAAGGATCAACATTAGCCGGCCGTTCGGCGGCGCTCATGGACGCGCAGCCCGCGAAACTGGCCGCGCTTGCCCAACGCCACGGTGAATACGCCCGCATCGCCACGATGCTGTGGGCGTCGGCGCGGTCGCCGCTCACCTTCGGCAACGATGTGGAGGTCCTCCAGGACGCCAGCGAAAAGTACCCCCGGCTGCTCGACGACATCCGCGCCGCGACCGTGTCCATCCACCTGCTGTACTACGAGTGGGCATCGGACCCCTTCACCGAGGAAGTCGCGACACTGCTCGAGGAAAAGGTGCGCCAGGGCGTCCAGGTCCGGATTCTCTACGACCCGATCGGCAGTTGGACGATGCTGAGTTGGTCCTACGTGTGGGCGTTGCGGAGGAAGGGGATACCCATGCAGCCGTTCTCGCGCTGGTACCAGCTGCACACCATGAGCTACCGCAACCATCGCAAGATCGGGGTGATCGACGGCCGCATCGGCTACTCCGGTGGCCTCAACATGACCGACAAGCACCTGACAGGACCGAAGGGCTTCACCGGCTGGCGCGATACGCATGCCCGGGTGGAAGGTGAAGCTGTGCCGATCCTGCAGACCGTCTTCGCGACGATGTGGCACAACACCACCGGCGAGAACCTGTTCGACGATGATCACTTTCCAGAGGTGAGTGGGAGCAGCCGTGACTTGCCGATTCAAGTGGTGAGCGCTGGCCCGGACTCGAAGTGGGAGGCGATCCGGCAGTCGTATCTCGCGATGATCGCCGTCGCCGAGTACCACGTCTATCTGCAGTCACCCTTCCTGATCCTCGATCACAGCCTGGCGGAAGTGATGAAGACCGCGGCGCTCGCGGGCATCGACGTGCGGTTGATGATCGCACCACGAGGTGGCGAACTCTCGCCGGCCTATCGGGCCGGCATGACTTACGCCGCCGACATGGCGCGCGCCGGGGTCAAGGTTTTGCTCTACCAGGGCGCGTACTTCCACTCGAAGACCGTCTGCGTCGACTCGACCGTGTGCTCGATTGGCTCGGCGAACATCGACATCCGGAGCTTCTCGATCAACTACGAGACGAACCTGGTGATCTACGATCCGGAAGTCACACGCGAACTCGAGCGTGACTTCGCTGCCGACATGGAGCACTGCGTCGAGTTCTCAGCCGAGGAATACGAATCACGGCACACCGCCAGCCGGTTCCTCGACTCCGCCGCGCGGCTTTGTTCGCCCCTGCTATGAAGCCGACGCGTGAGGCGCTCACCGAGGACGTCGAGGAGTTCCGCGACGGGCGCTGGTGGCGCGAAGCGACACGCCAGGTCGAGACCGCGTTCGATGCCGAGCGCTTCATCGAGCAGGTCGGTTTCGCCGGCTGCCTGCTCGATTCACGATGGCCCGGTCCTTCGCTCTACATGGCCGTCTGCGGACGGCGAGACGCGGTGATGCCGCGCAACGTCCAGAAGGATGAAGAGGCCTCGCACACCTGGTTGCTCAAAGACGACATCGTCCGGCGCGGCAAGGTCTACTACGCCAAGTTCGCACGCGGAAAGACGATGTTCATCGCGCCGCGGATGGTGCCGTACTTCCATGCCGTGTGGGGCGTTCGCCGAGCCGAGGAGAAGTCGCGATTGAGCAGGAACGCTGTTGCTATTCTGCGAGTGTTGCGCCGTGAGTGGGAGATGAGTACTTCGGACCTGCGCGACGATGCCGGCGGGTCGGACCGGGCGGCGTTTAGCCGGGCGCTCGACGAACTGCAGGCCGCCATGCTGGTCATCCCGAGCGAGGTCTACTACCGGCCGAAGTTCACCTACGTGTGGACGCTGGCGGTGGGACGGTTCCCCGACGAACTGCGGCGGCGAGTCGGCCGCGACACTGCGTTTCGCGAGATCGCGCGCTGTTTTCTTGCCGGTGCCGGCACGACAGTGCGCGGCGAACTGGCGCGGGTGACGGGTCTGTCGCGGCCCGAGGCCGGACGCGGCAACCGCGCGCTCGTTGCCGAGGGGGCGGCCGCTATGTTGTCCCCGGGTGTCTACCGGCTGGTGGACGGCGCCGTACCGAAGTGACGGCGGTACTGCTCGGGTGTGTCGAAGTCGATCGTCACGCCCTTCTCTCCGACGTCCACATCTTCGAGGCGGCTGGGGTCGGCACGAACGACGACCCGAGCGCCAACGTCGGGGTCCGCATTCTGAAGCTCGAAGAATGTGGAGCGCTTGAAGAGGACAGGGTGGCCGTGCTGCCCGTCGTGAGTGGCGCGGAGAATCTGGGCGGTCGAGACGCGGGCGGCTTTCACGATGAGGTTCACGGCCGCGCTGCTGATGAGCGGTGCGTCCACAGGCATCACCATGACCGCCTCGAGTTCCGGCCCAAACCGGTCCTCGAGCGCCGCCAGGGCCGTCTGCAGCGACGACAATTGGCCTTGTTCTGGCCGGGGATTCTCTACATAGGTGGCGCTACAGCGCGCCACCTCCGCCGCGAGGAGGGCGTCCCCTGGCCGGCCGACAACCAGAACCACCGAAAAACCTGACAATTTGACGTTTTCGACAAGCTTTGAGACGAACGTCTCGCCCGCGACAGCGCTATACGCGAGCAGCGGCTTGGACTGGCCCATCCGGGTCGAGCCGCCAGCCGCCAGAATGATCGCCGCCACCATTCCGGGATTGTAATCGGCTGTACGGCCCCCCGTCTCTCCTTGACTTCATGGGGCGAACTCCCTACACTGGCCCGGTTTTCAAGCTCAGCGCGACTGTAAGGTCGCGCGGAGTGCAGGGTAGATCGGCAGGTCGGCGCCTCTTCTTCAAGTGCGGGCCGCTTCCTCCGGCCCGAACCCCCAACCAGCTTGTCAACACCTCTGGGATGTACCCGGGGGATCGCTACCGGAGGACATGGGTATGACTAGCGGCACTATCGCTCGCCTTCTGATCGACAAGGGCTTCGGCTTCATTCGCGACGAGAGCGGGATCGAGCACTTCTTCCACCGCAGCGCCGTTCGTGGAGCCGTATTCGAGCTTCTGCGCGAAGGCCAGCGCGTCGAGTTCGTGATCGAGGAATCGGCGAAGGGACCGCGAGCGGGCGACGTCCGCCTGACCGAAGGCTAACACTCCTCTTTTATCGCGGCGGGGCCCGGCCTCGCCGCGTTCTCTCATCTTTCCCCCCTGAACTCGTGGCCACCCGCTTCCAACGCGCACGATCGATCGCTGCGCGGCTGCTCCTCGTCTGCCTGGTGGTGGCTGTGCTCGCCGGGGCGCTCGCGTTTCCACGCCTCGGCCGCTTTCTCATCATTGATGAACCGATTCAGCCGGCGGAGGCGCTCGTCGTGCTCGCCGGCGCGCGCGTCGACCGCTGGCTCGAGGCCGTGGACCTTTACCGTGAAGGCAAAGGTAAGAACATCCTGCTCAGCCCCGGATACCTCGAACCCGCCGAGGTGCGTCTCCGCGCCAACGGGATCGATTACCCCGCCGCCACTGATCTGATCAGAAACGCGATGGTGCAGATGGGGATCCCGGCGAATGTCATCACCTCGATCCCGGAGGGCATGGACAACACTGCCCACGAGGCGCTCTTTGCCGCGCGCATCGCCCGCGAACGCGGCTGGAAAAGCATCGTCGTCGTCACCTCTCCGTACCACACGCGGCGCTCGCTCTTTGCATTTCAGCGGGAGCTGCTAGGAACGGGGATCGACGTGCAGGTCCGCGGCACGCGCTACGACGACATCGACCCGGACCGCTGGTGGAAGCGCCGCCACGACTTCCGCTACGTCACCTGGGAGTTGCAGAAGTACATCGCGTATCGGCTAGGCGTGGGGAGCTAGAACTTCGTCCAACGTCCAACCTCCGCCTTCCAACCACCAACACCTGGATTTGAAAGTTGGATTTTGGAAGTTGGCGGTTGGAAGTTCGCCGAAGGCGTGTTGGCGGAAGCGCCTGGGAGTCGAACCCAGCCCGCGCGCGAAACGCGCGCAGCGACCGATTTTGAAGACCGGGAGGGCCACCGGGCCCCGTTCGCTTCCGAATCTGCGCCGCGGCGTCAGACGCTTCGCGACGGAACGGGCGACTCCACGAGCTGGAGGAACCCTTCCGTGTCGCTGAGATCCTCCAGCACGATCTGTGCGCCTGTCTCCCGAAGCTGCTGCACGCTGTAGTTCCCTGTCGCCACCGCAACCGGCACCGCGCCGACGGCGTCCGCACACGCCACATCGTGCGGTGTGTCTCCAACCACCAGCACCTGCTCATAGGGGATGTCGCCCGCGCCGCACCCGCGGGCCCGCTCCACCGCAAACGGCACCAGCGCGTTCCGGTCCGCGGCATCATCGCCAAAGGCCCCGCATTGGAAGTAGCGCCAGAGATCGAAATGCTCGAGCTTCAGCCGCGCGCCCTGCTCGAAGTTCCCCGTCAGCAGTCCGAGCACGACGTCGCCGCGCGACTGGAGGCGCGGGAGGAGCTCGCGCACGCCGGGCATGACCCCCTTCACACCTTCACCTGGCTTGGCAATCTCCTCACGGAGCCTCGCGATGTACTCGTCGCGGAGGCGGGCAAACAGCTCGTCGTCCAGGGTCTCGCCGCGCCTGCGAAGGGCATCCTGCAGGATGATCCAGTCCGTCCGGCCGGCCACCTGGATACCGTCGAGGAGGTTCGCGGCACCGAGAACGCTGCGTCCGGCACTATTCATGGCCCTGATGCCGGCCCCGCCGGTCAGTACGAGAGTACCATCGATGTCGAAGAGCACGAGCTTTGGCATGGGGTTCACTACTGCGAAGGAGGACGAATGAAACGGGCATTCATGATGGTGTTGAGCAGCGCCGTGGCGACGGTCGCCGTATCAGGGGCTCTGACGGCACAGCAGACGCCGCAGGGCGCCGGACGCGGAACGCCCCAGACGGGTGCGGCCGGCACACGGGCAGTGGCAGACATCAAGGGGGACGGCATCAAGGGACGCGCCGAGCTCGTCGAACGCAAGGACGCCACAGGTGTCGTGGTAGACGTGATGGTCACGGCCTCCGGCCTCAAACCGGGACTGCACGGCCTACATCTCCACGCCGTCGGGAAGTGCGATCCTGATTTCACAGCGGCGGGCGGGCACTTCGATCCGGGGCCGGCGGGCAACACCGACCCTGATGCGAACCATCCCTTC
>JACDDJ010000789.1 GCA_013817065.1 Acidobacteriota bacterium | reverse complement strand
ACCCGAAGGTCCCGAGCACGACGCCGGTGGACTTGTGGATCGACTCGAGCACCGGACCCTGCTCGATATGAAGTTCGAGGTAGCCACGGACCTGCATCTTCTTCAACTCGGCGTGCGCATCGAGCATGCGATCGAGGTCGATCCCGTTCTCGCGCAGCGCATCGGGCAGCGAGGTCCCCTGCTTATCCACCAGCCCTCGCACATCGTCCACTCTCAAACTGCCGCTCGCGGCCGAGGAGCCAAGCAGGCTGCGGCCGAAGCGCGCCCCTTCTTCGTCGGCCCAGTCGACCACGCTGATCGTGACTGGCGGCTGTCGATCCTTGAACATGCGCAGCGCGCCGAGCCCGGCGATGACACCGAGCGTGCCATCCAGCCAGCCACCGTTCGGAACCGAGTCGAGGTGACCGCCGATGATCACCGTCTCGCTCGAGGCGCCCGGTAACGTGTACCAGGTGTTCCCGGCGGAATCGGTGCGGCCCTCGATGCCGAGCTCGCGGGCCTGGCCGGCGAACCACGCGCGCGCCTCGCGCCAGACCGGGCCCCAGGCCAGCCGCTGCGCGCCCTCTGGGGTGCTGGTGAGCGCGGCGAGTGTTCTCAGTTCCCGAATGACGTCCTGTGCAGACATGGCGAGCGGGATTATACTCGCCGCCACAGATGACGATCATCACCTCGAAGGAGCTGGCTCCACCGCGCGGCTACAGCCACGGCGTCCTGGCCAGTGGACGGCTGGTGTTCATCGCGGGGCAGATCGGCTGGAACGCGGCGGGACAGCTTGTCAGCGATGACTTCGTCGAACAGTTCGACCAGGCGCTGGCCAACGTGCTGTCAGTCGTCCGCGAAGCCGGCGGCACAGCGGATTCCGTCGCCCGCCTCACGATCTACGTGACCGACAAGGCGGAGTACCTTGCGGCACAGGAATCGATCGGCGCTCGCTACAGGGTCCGGATGGGTAAGCACTATCCGGCGATGACGCTCGTCGAGGTCAGCGCGCTGTTAGAGGATGGCGCGAAGGTGGAGATAGAAGCCACCGCGGTGCTTTGACGCACCGCAACTTCCAACTTCCAAAATCCAACGGCTTAACGCCAATTTCCGCCCGGTTTCTTGGAGGTTGGAGATTGGAAGGTGGAAATTGGTAGTTGGAAGTTGGAAGTTGACCTCATACACCCAGCGCGTAAAGCTGCTCGAACTCCAAATCGAGATCGTTGACCACCTGCCACATGCAGGCGAGTGCTTTCTTGACGTTGCGCTCGGCACAGGGCGGCAGGTCCTCCCGGGACGCCAGGGTCTTGAGCTCCCGGTAGATCCGCGCGAGCTCGACTTCGGCTTCCGTCAGTGAATGGCCGAGAAGATCTTTTTCCACGTAGTCGCTCCTAGGCCGAGTAATCGGCGACGGGCCGCTTGTCCACGAGTCGTTTGGCTTTGAGCTCGAAGCGCGGCAGCGAGTTCGCCGCCGCCTGCTCCACCTTGAAACGCAGCCCCTCGTGCGCGTCGGCGAGGTCAACGTGCAATCGCTGGCAGAGCCCGTCCCAGTGGTCCTCGTGCCCGGATTTCAATTCGACCAGCACGCAGATCTCGTCGCTCACGCCTTCTCGAGTCAGCAGGATCTGAAACTCGTCCACAGCGGCGCACTCGCGCACGATCGATTCGACCGCCCGAGGATAGACGTTGGTGCCGCGGATCAGCTTCATGTCGTCCCATCGTCCCTGAATGCCGCCCTGGTAGATGTCGCCAGTGCGGCCGCAGTCGCACGAGGTGTGGGGGATCTTTACGACCAGGTCATTGGTGCGATAGCGGATCAGGGGGATGAAACCGCGGCCGAGTGACGTCACGACCCGCTCGGCGCGCTCGCCGTAAGGGACCGGGCGGTCGCCGTCATACTCGAGCGTCTCTTCGATGAAGTGATCCTCGATGATGTGCGTGCCGCCCGGCTGTCGCGCGCATTCAAAGATCATGATGCTGCCGATCTCGGTCATTCCGGCGGTATCCCCCACCTTCGCGCCCCATGCGGATTCGAGCTGACGCTTGACGGCAGGAATCGATCCTGCCGGTTCACCGGAGACGATCAGCTTCTCGACCTGGCTGTCCTTCGCGAGATCGATGCCCATCTCCGCCGCGCACTGCCACATCCGCAGCGCGTAGGTCGGTGTCGAGCAGACAACAGTGACACCCAGGTCGATGATGCTCTTGATGCGTGACTCGGTGGTCGCACTGCCGGTCGAAAGCACGAGGCAGCCGATCTTCTCGCAGGCGTAATGGGCGCCCCAGAAACCAATGAAGGTCCCGTACGAAAAGGCGAACAGCACGACGTCCTTCGGACGGAGGCCAAACCCCCACAGACCATAG
>JACDDJ010000167.1 GCA_013817065.1 Acidobacteriota bacterium | reverse complement strand
GGTCCTGGCCGCGCGGGTCGAGAAACTCTTTCGGGATCATGCTGACGGTCGTTACGAGGGTCTCTTCCGCGTGGTCGGGCACGACGAGATCGCCGCGCGCGGCGGTGACCTCGACGCGCTGCTCTTCCTCGAGCCGGCCGAGGGTTACACGACGGCCGCCGGCACGATAGGGGAGTTCATGGTGGCGAGCAGCCGGCACGGTGATCATGGCTACATGCCGGACGCTCCGGCGATGCACACGGGATTGATCGCCGCAGGCGCCGGTATTCAAAAAGGTCTGGCGTTGCCGCTGGCGCGGCAGATCGACATTGCGCCGACAGCCGCCCGGCTGCTCGGTATCGAGCTGCCGCTCGCGGAAGGAGTGGCGATGGTTGGAATCCTCGGTGGAAGTAATTAGTGACAGGATCTGAATCTGCTGGCCGGACAGAAATCTACTCAGGGAGCACATACGAATGCGCAGATATCTAATGTTGGCGGTTTGTCTCGGCGTGGCACTGGGATGGCTGACGCCGGCGGCGGCCTATGCCCAGGCCACCGGGACGATTTCGGGGCTGGTCACCGACCAGACCGGCGGGGTGATGCCCGGCGTCGCGGTCGAGGTCACGAACACGGACACCAACCAGACCCGCTCGGCGGTGACCGGCACGGATGGCTTCTACACGGTTCCGCTGCTGCAGCCAGGTCCCTACGGCGTGAAGGCGACGCTTCAGGGTTTCCGCGTCACGCTGCGCGAAGGCGTCCGGGTCACGGTTGAGAGCACATCACGCGTTGACCTGGCGCTCACGGTAGGCGGGCTCGAGGAGTCCGTCAAGGTGACGGCCGACGCACCGCTCGTCGAGACGGCGAGCGCCTCGCTCGGCACGGTCATCGACCAAAAGAAGATCGTTGAGCTGCCACTCAACGGCCGCAATTTCACACAGCTCGGCACGCTTATCCCCGGCGTCGTCGCTCCCCCGCCGGCGCTCGGCGGCGCCGCCGGCGATGCGACCCCGGGCGGCTTCGGCGCCACCACGTCGGGCTTCAGCGTCAACGGCATGCGCAACCAGTCGAACAACTTCCTGCTCGACGGCGCCAGCAACAACGACACCTTCAACACCGGCTTCGTCATGCGCCCGCCCCCCGACGCGATCCAGGAATTCAAGATCCAGACGCACTCCTACAGCGCCGAGTACGGCCGTAACTCGGGATCGGTGGTGAACGTCGTCACCAAGGCGGGCACCAACGTGCTGCACGGTGCGGCGTGGGAGTTCAACCGCGATGATGCCCTGCAGGCGCGGAACTTCTTCGCACCGGCGACGCCGGAAAAGCCGAAGCTGAAGCAGAACCAGTTCGGGGCGGCCCTCGGCGGACCGCTGGTGCGGGACCGGATGTTCGGGTTCGGCTATTACGAAGGCTACCGCCAGACCCGCGGCAACACGGCGAACATCCTGGTCCTGACCGAGGCGCAGCGCGCCGGCAACTTCGGCAGCACGACCATCCGTGACCCGCTCACGGGGCAGCCGTTCCCGAACAACACGATCCCGCAGAACCGTCTGAGCCCCATTGCTGTCGCACTGATGAATGAGTTCATCCCGCTGCCGAACTCCGGCACGAATCGCTACGTGATCTCACCCGAGACCGAGGATGAGCGGAATTCGTTCGGCGGCCGCGTCGATTTCCAGATCAGCGATCGCCAGACCGTCCTCGGCCGCTACATGCTCACCAAGACGGACGCCGTGACGCCGCCGATCACCACGCCGATCGGCAACACGTCCAAATCGACACTCAGCGACTACATGGGATCGCACACGATGATCCTGTCGACCAACGCGTTCAACGTGGCGCGAGTCTCCTATAACAAGATCGATGCGCGGCCGGCCGTCACCAGTGGTCTGCGGAACGAGGATTTCGGTATCAACGTACCGAACACGAACGCGCTGGCGCAGGGTCTCGCCTCGATCGTGATCTCAGGCTTCCCGACGCTCGGCGACCCGGCGCAGCCGTTCGTGCAGCGCGGCAACGACGTGTTCCAGTTCACCGACGACTTCATCTGGACGCGCGGCGCCCACAGCATGAAGTTCGGTTTCGACATGCGCCGCGAGCACATGCTGATCGCGTTCATCAACCGGCCGAACGGCGACTTCACGTTCACGGGAGCGCGCAGCGGCAATGCCGCGGCGGACTTCCTCCTCGGCCTGCCGGGTCAGTTCCGCAGGACGACGACTAACCAGGCGCAGGACGGCGTCGGCTATCTCTATGCCGGCTACGCCCAGGACGAATGGCGCCCGGCGTCGAATCTCACCGTCACCGCGGGATTGCGCTATGAGCTGGCGCAGCCCTTCGAGGACAAGAACGGGGCGCTCAACGCCTTCCACCCCGGTCAACAGTCGGTCCGTTTCCCCGACGCACCGCTTAACCTCGTCTACCCGGGTGACCCGGGCATCCCGGATGGCACCTACGCGACCGACAAGAACAACTTCGCGCCGCGTCTCGGCCTCGTCTACGATCCATTTGGCCGGGGCCGTACCGCCATCCGTGCAGCCTGGGGCGTCTTCTACGACGCACTGGCCGGCCAGGGCGACTTCTTTCAGAGCGGCGTGCTCGCACCGCCATTCACGCCCCTTGTCGAGGTGAACTCGCCAGCCGCGATCACTTTCGCGAACCCGATCGATTCGATCACCGGCAGCGGCAGCCGGTTCCCAGGCGGGCTGATCATCATCGGCTGGGCCGAGGATTTCCAGACCCCGTACGCCTATCACTTCAACGCCACCATCCAGCACCAGGTCGGTAACAACATCGGCACCGAGATCGGTTACGTCGGATCGCGCGGGCGGAACCTGCCGATGTTCATGGAAGTGAACCCGTTCGACATTGCAGCCGGCCGTCGGGTCTTCCCGGCGTTCTCACTGGTGCGGCCGACGTTCTCGGTAGCCGAGTCGAAGTACGACTCGCTCCAGGCTAGCGTGCGGATGCGACCGACGAGCGGACTGAATTTCCTGGCCGCCTACACGCTCGGGTATGCCAAGGACCACGTGTCGGGCCTCAACATCGGCGGCGAGCCGCGGCCGGTGTTGCCGGTGACCATCGGCGACGAGGCCTCGATCGAGCGCGCGCTCGACTTCGAATGGGGCAACGCCCTGTTCGACGTGCGGCACCGCTTCGTTGTCAGCTTCGGTGCGGAGCTGCCGCCCCCCGGCAACATGGGCACCGTTCTCCGTCACGTGCTCGGCGGCTGGCAGGTGAACGGCATCATCCAGAAGCAGACCGGCTTCCCAGTGGTCGTGACCGACTCGGTCGCGACGCGTCAGCAGCTCGTTAACCGTCCGGACATGACCTGCGATCCCAACGGCGATGCCCCCAACACGGTCGTGCAGTGGTTCAACACGTCCTGCTTCGTCCGCCGGCCACAGGCGCAGACCGGTGACCGGCCGGGCAACGCCGAACGAAACATCACCCGTGGGCCGGGCTTTGCCTCGGCCGACCTGTCGCTGTTCAAGAACATCGCGCTCACCGGTGCCCATCGGATCCAGCTGCGCTTCGAGGCGTTCAACGCGTTCAACCAGGTGCGCTTCAACAACCCGGTCGGCGCGATCAACGCGCCCGACTTCGGCCGAATCACGTCCGCACAGGACGGCCGCGTCATTCAGTTCGGAGTCAAATACTTGTTCTGAGGATCGATAACTCCCAATTCCCAACTCCCAACTCCCAAAACAACTCGGAGTTGGGAGTTGGGAGTTGGGAGTTGGGAGTTAACCTGAGTGATGCGAACCCTTCTTATCCTTCCGTGCGCCCTGGCGGCTCTCGCCGTATTGCCAGCCGCCCAGGCGCCCCCCGTTCAGGGGCAGGTGAGCGCACCAACCGCCTTGAAACCAACCGGGGGACGAGGGCTCACCGAGGTCCACGGGATCAAGGTTGGACACCACACGCTCACCGAGCGGTCGACCGGCTGCACGGTCATTCTCGTGGATGGCGAAGGTGTCGCCGGCGGCGTCTCTCAGCGCGGCGGCGCACCCGGAACCAGTGAGACAGACCTGCTCGATCCGCTGAACATGGTCGACAAGGTCAACGCCGTCGTTCTCTCGGGCGGGAGCGCATACGGTCTCGATGCGAGGATGGGAACGGTCCGCTGGCTCGAAGAAAAGAAGATCGGCTGGCCGGTGGGTGGAGCCGGCGTGGTGCCGATCGTGCCGTCCGCCATCCTGTTCGATCTGCCCTTCGGCAACAAGCCGACGGTCCGTCCGACCGCCGACTGCGGCTACAAGGCCACCGAGGCGGCCAGCTACGCACCTGTTGCCGAAGGCAACGTCGGCGCCGGCGCCGGCGCGACGGTGGGCAAGATGGGAGGCCGCCCGATGAAAGGCGGTCTTGGGTCAGCTTCCATCACCCTGCCGACTGGTCTGATCGTGGCGGCGATTGTCGCGGTCAACGCCGTCGGCGACATCATCGACCCGACGACCGGGCAGGTGGTGGCCGGCGTCCGCACCGAGGACGGCAAGTCGCTCGCCGACGTCCGCAAGCTGTTGCGATCCGGGGAGCTCGGGCGCCGCACGCCACCTCGCGCCGGTGAAGCAACAACCATCGGTCTCGTCGCCACCAATGCCCGTCTCACCAAGGCGGAAGTCAACCGCGTCGCCCTGATGGCCGACGACGGGTTCGCGCGGGCGATCAATCCGTCGCACACCACCGGGGACGGCGACACGGTGTTCGCGCTGGCCACCGGCCGATGGGACGGCCAGGCAAATCCCACGCTCATCGGCGCACTCGCCGCCGAGGCGATGGCCGAAGCGATCGTGCGCGCGGTGTCCAAGGCAGAAACGCTCGCCGGCGTGCCCTCGGCAAAGGAACTCGGAACGGTTCCCGCCCGGATCAAGTGAACCCCGCCAGGATCAAGTGAACGACGAAGTGAACGACGACACGCCGGGCCGCATCGACCGGCGGACGTTCTTCCGTCGCTCGCTCTCAGCCGGCGCCATCGCGGTGGCACTGAAGACTGGCGCCGGCACGACCACGGCGTGGGCCGGCCAGGCCCCCGCGATCATTCCCGCCGCTTCGTCGCGCGTCGCGATTCCCCAGGGCGTCGCTTCGGGTGACGTCACCGCTGGCCGCGCCGTTATCTGGAGCCGTGCCGATCGCGCCGCGCGCATGTTCGTCGAGTACTCGACGACCGAGCGCTTCGATCGTCCGCTTCGGGTCCCCGGCCCCGCGGCACTCGAGACGACAGACTTCACCGGGCGAGTCGTCCTCGACGGTCTGCCTCCCGGTCAGCGCATCTTCTACCGCGTTCTCTTCCAGGATCTCGCCGATATCCGGCAGTGGAGCCTGCCGTTGCAGGGCAGCTTGATAACGCCCGCAGCTGCCGGTGCCACGCGCAATGTGACGCTCGCCTGGTCGGCCGACACCGTCGGCCAGGGCTGGGGCATCAACCCGGAATGGGGCGGCCTTCGACTCTACGAGACGATGCGGGCGGCGCAGCCGGACGTGTTCATCCACTGCGGCGACACGATCTACGCCGACCAGCCGCTGGTTGCTGAGGTGAAACTGGACGACGGCAGCATCTGGAAGAACATCGTCACGGAGGCGAAGTCCAAGGCGGCCGAGACGCTGGACGAGTTCCGCGGCAACTACCAATACAACCTGCTCGACGACCACATGCGCCGCTTCAATGCCGAGGTGTCGCAGGTGGTGATGTGGGACGACCACGAGGTCCGCGACAATTGGTACTGGGAGCGGGACCTCTCGCGCGACGACCGCTACACGGTGAAGAGCGCCGCGCTGCTGGCGGCGCGGGCGCGGCGCGCCTTTCTCGAATACCAGCCGATCACCCCGGATGCTTCCGATC
This sequence comes from Acidobacteriota bacterium, assembly GCA_013817065.1. GTDB lineage: Bacteria > Acidobacteriota > Vicinamibacteria > Vicinamibacterales > 2-12-FULL-66-21 > JACDCA01. Next base: position 2,480 of record JACDDJ010000167.1, on the reverse strand, counting down.
CCGAGCGCATCCACCGCGTCGTGCCGTACGGTCCGCTGGTGGACATCTTTGCACTCGACTTGAGAAGTTATCGTGGCGCAAACAGTGAGAACCTGCAGACCGTGCTGGACAAGAAGTCGGCACTGTTCGGCGCATCACAGCTCGCCACCCTGAAGGCCCGTCTCGCCGCCAGCCGCGCCACCTGGAAAGTCATCGCCAGCGACCTTCCAATCGGCGTCGTCGTACGCGACGGTCCGACCTTCTACGAAGCCGTCGCCAACGGCGAGCCTGGCACCCCGCTCGGCCGCGAGCTCGAGATCGCGAATCTGCTGCGGTTCATCCGTGATCAGAAGATCCGCAACGTCGTGTGGGTGACGGCGGACGTGCACTATTGCGCCGCGCACCACTACGATCCGTCGCGCGCCGTGTTCACCGAGTTCGACCCGTTCTGGGAGTTTGTCGCCGGCCCGCTCAACGCCGGCACCTTTGCGCCGAACGCCATGGACAAGACCTTCGGCCCGGAGGTGAAGTTCACCGGGACGTCCGCCTCGACGAAACCGAATCGCCCGCCCAGTGACAGCCTGCAGTTCTTCGGGACGATGACGATCGACGCGCGAACGCGAGCCATCACTGTCGCCTTGCGGAATCTCGCCGGCAAGGTCCTCTACTCGGTCGAGCTCCCGCCCAGGTAGTCACCGGGCCTGGAATTGTCCGGTGGCACAAGGAAAGAGACGGCGTCTATGAAAGAGTCATGTCTGTGAAGGCACCATGCGATGGGAGATTACGGCGTCGTCTAGCGACATCGTTGAGAAGCGCCAGGTCGTCCAGCTACGATCATGTAACGGTGTAAAAACCGCTTCTCGCGCTATTGGCGGACGAGGCGGCCATTGGTCGACGAGAGTTCGGGGCACGTGCCTGCCACCAGGACCGACACGATGGACATGGTCGACAAATCTGCGTCCACTTCGGCGATGAGCTCGAGACGCTGCGTCGTCCCGACGATGTCTGGAAAGAGGACGCGGCCTCGCCCACGCCGCGTGATCACCGCCGTTGGGAAACACTGCGTGTTGGAGAACCTTACCGCTCCCGAAAGAACGTAGTTGGGGCCGTCGGCATCCGGCGTCGTTGCCATCGCGAGATCAACCTCCATCGGAATATTGCCCATCGTTCCACGCCATAGCCCGGAAAGGTTGACGCGCTGACCCGTGATGGCACCGCTGGCCCCACCGCTGCAGCCGCCGCTGAGCGAATAGGTCCCCTGCAGCGTGTCGCCCGAGGCTGACAACGTGGCGTTGATGGAAACCGATTCGCCGGTGGTCGCCTGCGTCGTCAAGCTGATAGCGGCGCCAGTGCGCGTGCCCCGGAAGTAGAGCCTGGTGGTGTCTCCACGCAAGCAGTTGCCGTAGGGCTGCATGACGGCGGTGATGGAACTTCCCGCCGCATCGAAACTGCCTTCCAGTGCGCCGAGAGGCGCCGCGTTCGCGTAACCAGAGGTCACTCCCACGCCGGTGAGTCCGTTGAACCTGAAGCTCCAATTGTCTCCCGACGCGACGAGCGGTGCCGACGGTGCGGGCGGCGTCACCGTCGGCGTTGTTGACGGAGCGGTGGGCGTCGTACCACCGCCTCCGCCGCAGCCGGCCGTCCAGAGCGTCAGTCCACTCGCGATTCCAGCGAGCGCGAGTCTCGTCACGGCGCTTTGGGTCACACGCTTCATAAAGCCTCTTTCAGCCACCTGTCGGTGACGGTTTGTGACGTGATCGATACTCATTCGGGCGTTGACCACTTCGCCCAGCTCGGGAAGCCGCTGAAGCCCGGGTCCACCGTGAAGGTAAGACGCGTGACGTCGCTGCCGTCGCTGTTCATCGTGAAGATCTCCAAGTGGCCACGGGTCCCCGGCCCGTTCGGTAACACGCGGCGGTGGAATGAAATGCGGTCTCCCTTCGGCGACCACGTTGGCTTTGTGACGTTCACGTTGCTCGGATTCAGCTCGTTCAAGAAGAACGTCAGCCGAACCTGGTTCGAGCCGTCGGCATTCATCACGTAAATCTCCGGATTCTGAACGAGGGCTCCGGGCGGCGTATCGCGATTGCTTTCAAAGGCGATGAGGTCTCCTTTCGGCGAAAACGCCGGATTCGCATCGCTGCCGACTGCGTCGGTCAGTTGTCGCAAGCCGGAACCATCCGCCTCGACGACGTAGATGTCCTGGTCCCCGTCACGATCGCTGGTGAATGCGATCGCATTTTTCTTAGCTGACCAGTCGCAACGGATGTTCGCCCCGGCTGCTGCCGGCTCACCGGGAAGTGGGGCGGTCAGATTGATAAGATTCGTGCCGTCGATGTTCACGACGTAGATATCCCGCGGCGCCGCCTGGCTGTGGAAACAGAGCTTTGCCCCGTTGTGAGAAAAGCTCGGAAACGCGGCCCCTCCCGTCAGGCTCACCAGCATCTGTTGCCCGGTGCCGTCCCGGTTCATCAGGAAGATCTGCGGCGGGCGGTTCACGC
>JACDDJ010000788.1 GCA_013817065.1 Acidobacteriota bacterium | reverse complement strand
GACCGACCCCACCGGCGACGAGCGCACATTCGCGCTGTCGCGTCAGGCACGACTGATTCCGATCGTGGCCACACAAAGCATCAGCTCCCTGCGGTCCGTTCTGCCCGGCGACGAGAGCTGGCGCACCCTGCTCCAGTGCTTCCGCACCAAGATCTTCCTCGCGACCAGCGACGAGTTCACGGCGCGCAACGCGGCGGAACTGTGCGGACGGAAAGACCGAATGAAGGCGCATTACAGTCTGTCGGAGTCGGGTCGAGACGCGCATGTCTCTCTCCTCACAGGGAGGGCCGCCGCCTCGAAGCAGTCGATCACCACCAGCAAGAGCTACGCGCCCACGAACGAGTACATCTTCGCGCCGCGCGTGTTCACCGAGCTCCAGAACGCGCAGGCCATCGTGCTGCCGTATGACGGAGTGAACCCGTTGCCGCCTCAGTTCTGCTACCTCAAGCCGCACTACCTTGATGTCCAGACGAGCCACTTCGACCATCTCGCACGAGGCGTGCTATGAGCAGCCTGGACCGCATCCTGCCGTTCCTGCGGCCGATCGAGGATCTGCTCCGCGACCCCGAGGTCACCGAGGTGATGGTGAACTGCGGGGGCCGCCGGGTGTTCGTCGAGCGCGGCGGCGCGCTCGAAGCCGTTCCAGGTCGATCCTTGGAGGTCCGGAACCTGACCGTCGCGATCAAGAACATCGCACGGGCCTGCGGCGACGAGATCTCCGAGGTGCAACCGGCGCTCGACGCCCGGCTCGAGGATGGCTCCCGCGTGGCCGCGATGTTTCCGCCGTGCTCGGTCGACGGTCCGACGCTCACGGTGAGGAAGTTCACGCACCGCTACACCTTGGGCGAATTGGTGTCCGTGGGGACGCTGACCAAGACGCTTGCTGATGAACTCGTCGCGGCCGTCCGATGCCGCAGGAACATCCTCATCTCGGGTGGCACCGGGACCGGAAAGACGACGCTGCTGAATGCGCTGGCCGCGACCATACCCGCTGACGACCGGATCGTTCTGATTGAGGAAACCTCCGAGATCCTGATCGACAAGCCCAATCTCGTGCGGTTCGAAGCCCGGCGTTCACAAGCACCCCTTGGGCAGGAGGCACCGCTCCCGGCCGTGACCATCGCTGACCTGCTGCGCGCGACGCTGCGCCACCGCCCGGATCGGATCCTGGTCGGCGAGGTTCGTGGCGCCGAGGCGTTCGATCTGTTGCAGGCGCTCAACACTGGCCATCAGGGTGCGCTCAGCACGATCCACGCGAACTCCGCCGAACAGGCGCTCGCGCGCCTCGCGCACTGCGTGCTGACGGCAAACGTCGGGCTCCCGCACCACAGCACCCGGGAGGCGATTGCCTTGGCCTTTCACCTCGTCGTCCACATCGATCGCGTTGGGCGTCGACGTGCCATCACTGAGGTCGTGTCTCTGGACGGATACGACCATGCTTCGGATCGTTTTCGACTGCACGCGGTGCGACCTGAAGCCGCAACCGGCAAGGAAGGAGAGACCGCATGAAGGTTCCCGTCTGGTCCAGACCGCTCCCCTTGCTGGTCTTGCTGACCGGCTGCGGCGGGTCGTCCCCGAGCCCCACCGGGCCATCAACCCCAACGTCGTTCCTGACAGGGACGTGGCGGGGCACGGTCACGATCGAGGTCAACCCTGGAGATCCCAATGCGCTGCCTCCCAGCAGCGGCGCCATGCAGTGGACGTTCGAGGTCATGCCCCAGACCAATCTGCAGTCCTTCCGCACGACCGTGCGTTCGGAACATGCGTGGTTGACGATGACCACGACCGCGACTACCGCGTTGACACCCGGCAACACTCCGCCCACCCAGATCAGCACGCAGGGAGCGTTCGACTCGCCACGAGGCTGCCGAGGCACCTTCGGGAGCGTGGGCACGGCAGAGGCGACGCGCATCGAGGCCGACTTCACCGGAACGGACTGTCAGCAGGCGACGTTCATCGGCCGCGTCGTGCTGACCAAGAACTGACGGAGGGGCATCATGGGGATCGATCGAGACGCCCCGCTGCGATTTCTTCACACGGCCTTTCACCCGGACGACTGGGTGGCCGTCTTGCTCAAGTCCCACGACACCGGCGGCATCGCGCAGCGCGTTGGACCGCTATCGCTGATCGCGCATCCTCGATTCCAGGCGTGGCTGCGGGCGCAGAGCGTTCGGAGATTCAGCGTGTACGTCAGCGTGAACGCCATCCGACCGCAGCGGAAGGCTCGCACACGGGACGCTATCGGTGATATCCGCCACGTCTTCCTGGATGCGGATCGAGACGGACAGCAAGTGCTGGCGGCCATTGGCGCTCGGCGCGACCTGCCAGCACCGTCCTACGTTCTGCAC
>JACDDJ010000787.1 GCA_013817065.1 Acidobacteriota bacterium | reverse complement strand
CCGGTGGACGCGGGAAGCTGACGCAGGTCGAGCCGTTCCGCTCTTCCCGTCAGGTCGAACGCGAGCGGCCGCCCCGGCGCGGGCGTCACGATGAACCCCCGGGCGGTTGCGGTACCGCCATACGCGCCTGCCCGGCCGTCTATCGTGATCCGAGGGCCGTCCAGCTTTCCCGAGACCTGGACGTTGCGCGCTTCGTACCCGGCCGCGAGCACGCGCGGACCGGCAAAGGAGAAGGTCCCTGCGAGGCGGTCGGCCGCCGGGGCGCCGGCCGGGGTCGACTTCATCACCACATCGAGCCTGGCATGCCCGGTCAGGTCACTCTTCTGCGCGGGGTCCTTCAGCAGCGGCGCAAGGTTGAGATTCTCGACATCAACGTCGCCGCGCACTCCCAGGTCGGGCGCCTGCACGTCGGCCAGAACCTGTCCCTTGATCCTGCCCGCCTCGGACTGCACATCCAGGTTCAGCGCCAGCTTTTGCGCGGGCCCCTTCGCCTTGATATCTATCGCGGGGTGCAGATTGTAGCCTGCCGCCGCCGGGACAATGCGGCCGATCTCCGGCAGCGAGATATTCCCGGTCGTCGTGATGTTCAGCGCCGGGGTGCTCAGATACTCCTCGACGACGCCGTCGATGTTCAGCGATGTCTCGGCCGTCTGCAGCGAGAGCCGCTCCACGTACAGATTGTCGTCGCGCAGCGACAGCGTGCCGGAGAGACTCCCGACCGTGAGCGCCGGCGACGTCCCGCGGAAGCTGACGTGCTCAACGGTGAGCGTGTAGTGCACCGGCTCGTACTCGAAGGCCATCCTCACGTCCAGATCTTCGACGCGCCGGGGCAGGATTACAGCCGGATTCGCGGTTCGATCGTCGATCGACACGGCCGCGTCGGAGACGATGATCGTTGGCAGCGAAATCGGGCGGCCGGGGCCTTCCCGGTCCGCTTCCTTGGCGTCTCTCTTCACCAGGTCGGCCAGGTTCCACCCCTGCGCGTCGCGCCGCAGGCGCAAGACCGGCTGATCGATCTTGATCTCGCTGAGCACGAGCCCGCGCGTGACCAGCTCGTAGATGCTGTAGTCGAGCTCGAGCGCGCGCACCGCGACCACGCGCTCACCTGACACGTCGATGGCGACGTCCGTGAGGTCCACGCCGAACAGCAGGTTGCCGCCGAGACCGCCGATCGTCAAATCGCCGTTGACGTACTGCTTCGATTCGCGGACGACGTAGCGCCGGAGCCAGTCCTTGAACCACGGCGTCTGCGACACGATGAGCGCCAGGGCGAGCGCGCCGACCAGCAGAGTGCCGAGGATCGCCACCACCTGCGCGGCGCGGCGCAGGATGCGCAGGGCGCCCGTGCCGCGATCGCGGGAGCGGGGATCGTCGGGCGACGGCGATCCGGATGCTTCAGGTGTGCCGTGCATGTTCGTGTCTGCTCTGTTCTCTGGCGCCAGGATCCTGTCGGAGCGGCGGCGCACGCCGGGCACGCCGCCTAGAAGGCCTGTCCGATGCTGAAGTGAAAGCGGAATCGACGCGACTGCGGTCTCCCGTTCGCCAGCAGGTTCGAAATCGGATTCAGCTGGTACCCGATATCAGCCCGAATGGGACCAATCGGCGTCTGGTAGCGCAGCCCCGGACCGACGTCGTATCGAAGACTGTCCAACCCCATCTCCCAGGGGTTCGTCCAGACGTTGCCCCCGTCGAGGAACACCACCGCGCCGAGGCTTCTCCAGACCGGCGCCCGAAGCTCCGCGGAGAAATTCGCGAACGAGGCGCCGCCAATCGGCAGCCCCCCGCCGCTCAACGGCGACACTTCGAAGCGTCCCCACCCGCGCAGGGTCGTGGCGCCCCCGAGGAAGTATCTCTTGAAGAACGGGACATCGGACTCCTGCTCGCCGAATCCGTCGATCGATCCCACCCTGGCCTGCACCGCGGCCACGACGTTGCCGAAGGACTTGAAGTAGCGCGCTTCCGTTGTCAGCTCGTAGTAGTCGTAGGTGCCCCCGAGCCATTTGCCCGCCTGTTCGAGGTGCACGGAGGCCAGGTACCCCCGCCTCGCGTCGAGCAGGTTGTTGGTCGTGTTGCGCCCCGCGTCGATGCTGAGCGCGGAGCGCGTGCCCCGCCCCGTCCCGGTTCTGGGGTCGAGCCCGAGCGCGATGAGCTCGTCCCGGAACGAGAGATCCTGGAGGGCCTCGTTGGTGATCGAATACTGTTCGAGCTCGTTCGCGTAGGTGAACGACAGGCTGTTCGAGGGACGGGACCCGAGCACCGGCCCGCCACCGCGCCGGAACTGCCGCGTCACCGTCGCGCGTCCCCCGTTGGTCTGCAGCGTGTAGGTCGGCTCATCGGCGTACCAGGAC
>JACDDJ010000786.1 GCA_013817065.1 Acidobacteriota bacterium | reverse complement strand
CTGCAACTCTGTTCATCGAGCGATCATCTCGTGGTGATGACGGCTAAGCAGTCAGATGCAGGGATACTCCAGGTACTCTAACGCGTGACCCTCATGGACACGTCCGGGTTTGATTTCATCAGCTCATAGCTGGACGGGTTCACTTCGGTACACGACCTACCTTGGTGTCGATCTTCAGGAGCACAGCTGCCTGCCGTGGTGTGATGTCGAATGCTTGTTGAGTGAGACTGCGGGCGAACTCAGACGTTATGGCGTGTGTGGCAGCAATGCTTCGATACTTCGACTGTTCTGCCCTTCTAAGTGCGCGTTCGGTCGTGGTCGCGTTCCTGTATGCGTGGTCGGCGCGGCTGGCGGCACGGACCCTGGCATTATTGTCTCGGCGCCAGTCCGGACGCCTAGTCATGAGCGACCTTGAGCGTTTGCACGCGATGTGTCGAGTCTTGGATCGCTGTCGAAGACAAGAGTCGCCCTCACTGCCCCGGCCGACGCCGGCGCAGCGGCCCGTAATTGATCAGGCGCTCTCATCGGGAGAACCTCCGCCGGGCCCCAGGACTTCGACGTCCGCGACCTGGTCGAGTTGCAGCATTCGCCGCAAACACGCCGTAGGGACGAGAACCTTGCCACCGATCCGCAGCGTGGGTATTTCGCCGCGTTGGGCTGCGGCGTAGGTTGCTGAGCGTTTGAGCCGAAGGGCCTGGCCCACTTCGGGCCACAGTTTCATCATCGGCTGTTCGTCGGGATGGGGGATTCTGTTCATCACTTTTCCTCGCAAAAAAATAAAGGAACCTTCCTGATTGCACGTATCAGGCAAGGATAGGGCGAACGGGCGACAACGCCACCGAGATCCACCCGCCCGGCAATCCGGGCAAAGACTCAAGGGCCAAATTGTCTACATGACGAAGGCCGGCTCGACTCGCTACGCTGAATGCCGTCGGGCGTGGCGCTACGCTCTGGCACAGCGCCAAGTAACCGATCCATCGAAGGTGGACTGAAATGGCTGTATCGAAGGACACACAACGCGGCACCTGGCAGTTCGTTGTCAGGGTCACAGCGGCTGATGGTTCCCGCAAACAGATGAAGCGCCGAGGCTTCGCTACCAAGAAGGCTGCTGAGACGGCCCAAGCGCAGATCATCGCCGATCAAGTGCGAGGTACGTTCGTCCGCCCTACTCGACTCACACTGTCGGCGTTCCTAATCGACGAGTGGCTGCCCGCGAAGCTGTCGAGGTTGCGCCCTTCGACCGCTAACTCCTACGACCGTGTGATCCGGCTGTACGTCATGCCGCACATTGGGAGTGCACCGCTCGCGGCGGTCGACGGTTCGATGCTGAACTCTCTCTATGCTCGTCTGCTGGCCGACGGCCGCACGGAGACTCGGCGTGGTCTCGGTCCCGGTCTTTCGCCGAAGACGGTCCGGAACGTCCACGGCGTGCTTACAAGGGCGTTTCGTGACGGGATGCGCTGGGGGCGGCTGCAACGGAACCCGTGCGACGCCGCCGACCCGCCACGAGGCCAGCCACCCGAGATGAAAGCGTGGACAGCCGACGAGCTGCGCACCTTCACCACCGCGACGAGCTCGCACCGTTTGGCCGGCGTGTGGGCGCTGATGGCGACCACGGGGATGCGGCGCGGCGAGGTCCTCGGCCTGCGCTGGACCGACGTCGACCTCCGCGCCGCCACGGTGACGATCCGCTCCACCAGGATCAGGTACGGCACCACCATCGTCACGTCGACACCGAAGACGGCACGCGGGAACCGCACAATCGCGATCGGCCCCGCCGCGGTCGTGGCGCTCAAGGCGTGGAAGCGGACGCAGACGGCCGACCGGTTGCTGATGGGCGCCGGCTGGCAGGACCGCGACGGCCTGGTCGTCACAATCGGCGACGGGTCAGCGCCCAACCCGGAGGCGTTCTCCAACCTGTTCCAGACGCTCGCCCGTCGAGCTGGGCTGCGGCCGATCCGGTTGCACGACCTGCGCCACAGCTACGCCACCTCGGCACTGGCGGCAGGTGTCCCGGTGAAGGTGGTGTCGCAACGCATCGGTCACGCCGACATCGGCGTGACGCTCAAGGTGTACGCCCACGTGATGCCAGGCGACGACGAGGACGCCGCGCTGCGAGCAGACGCCCTCCTCGACACAGCCCTCCTCGACAGTTCACTCGGGGATTCTGTGACCATTCTGTGACCACGGGCCGATTCTAAGGGCCGAATATATGCTCTGACCTGGTAGTGTGTGGCGGAGGTGGACGGGAATCGAACCCGCCGGACGGGGTGCACCCGTCCCAACCGCTTTGAAGGCGGCGGAGTCCACCAGGCACTCGGACACCTCCGGCGCCGAACGGTACTCGGAG
>JACDDJ010000785.1 GCA_013817065.1 Acidobacteriota bacterium | reverse complement strand
ACCCAGTCGGTGGCCGCGCTTCCTGAGCGCGGCGACCGAGTATGTTCCACTGGCCGCTGCCGCATCCGAGGCCTGCATGAAGACACCGCATCGACGGTGTTCGCTCCGTCACGCAGCACTGCTGAATCGTTGCGCAGCTCGCACCGCGGGCGGGAGCGCGGCTTCCCCCATCGAACGGCATCCTTATCGGATCGCACAGGTGCAATGACCGCCCCGTGGCGAAGGTGGCGGGCGGGTCCACTAATTCGACGCCATGAGGACGAGGTATGTACTGACTCCGTAATCAGATCGACAGAATCGTTCGGCCGATCACGGTTTGTGGTGGAAACTCCGCGCAAATGAGCGGGTACCTGCCTTGCCCTAGTCGGTGCCGGCAGACGGCCTGAATATTTGCGGCAGGGAGCCGTGAGTTGCTGGGGAGCCGGGTCGTCTGCAAATTCTCGCGCCTCGCGCTTCTTCTGTCGGCAAGCCTGCAGGCCAACCACAGGCTCCAACGTCACGGGTTCCTCGATACTCGGCGAAGGTGTGTCCGTATGCAGATTCTCGATGACCAAGAGTTAGTCCGTGCACCGACAGAAACCAAAGAGGTCTTCACGCTGCGGAAGGGCGATTGGATCGCGTGGTGCAACCTCACCTCTCATGCATCGCAGCACGAAACGACTTGGGAGCTCCAGCTATTCGTGGGCACACCTGACAACGAGTTGATGGCGGCCTACTGTGACTCTCAAGGCGAGGTCTTCAGCCTGAGCGAGAAGTGGAAGACCAAGCTGCTCGCAAATGGGTGGAGCAACAGTTGCCGAGAGAACAGCGGCTATTCGTGCGAACCGACCCGCGAGCGGCGTACGGCGTAGCACCTGGTTCGTCCAGCGCGTCCTTCGTCGCTTATTCGGACCTGACGCCTTTTCTCCCAAGCTAAGTCACAGCCGCTGCGGCGTAATGGCGTTCATCAGCGGCGCGCATCCGCGGTGCTTCGAGCACGCTGCGAACCTCAACCCCGGCCGGTTTTCCCTTTCCTTCGCCTGGTCGCCCTCGTCCACTGGCGGCGATGCCGGCCGCTTTTAGATAGGCGCTGGCGGTCTCCCGCCGGACGCCCGTCTCTCGCTCAATGCGCCGGAGCGGGCATCCCAGCCGGCCGAGCGCGACCACTTGCTGCTGTCGGTTCGTATCCAAGACGTTCCCCATGCCGACGCTGAAGCACAGGCTCCGCGTCTCGGTCGACGGCGCTCAGGAAATGGCCGGTTTTGAGGTGTCGATTACTGGCCGGTTTTGGGTGTCCACCAAGGACCGTGGTAAGCGTCGAACAGGGCAATGGATATGGGCTGGGCGGCTGGGGCTGGTCCGACAACGGGTGGGACAGGATGGGTCCGCTCGTCTACTTCCGACGACAGGTCCCCAAACGATGCGCGTGCAGCGGCGTGAGGACGGAATCTCGATCGCCCAGATTGATCTCTCTGCATCGAGCTACTTGAACGCCGCGCCTGGCCCTCCGAAGTACGACACCACCATTCTCGCGGCCGGGGCTGCGACCGCGCCAGCGACTGCGCCGGCACCAGAACCCGAGTCTGCTCCAGCGCCGGCGCCTGCGCCGGCAGCGATTCCGGCGGCAACGACGGCAGGTGGTGCGAGGCTGCGCGTCATGCAGTGGAACATCGGGCACGGCCGGGGAACGGACGGCGTCTACAACATCGAACGACAGGCGACCTGGATGGCCAGCCAGGATCCCGACGTCGTCATCTTGAACGAGGTCGAGAAGTACACCTCCTAGGGTAATGAGGACCAGCCCACCCGATTGAAGTCGATGCTCCAGTCGAAGACGGGGCGCACGTGGTACGCGCACTTCATCCAGGAGTATGGTCAGTGGTCGTCGAACGGCAAGGGCCACTTGATCCTGTCGACCTATCCCCTAGACTCGACCGGCTACACGACCACCACGCCCTCCTCGGGTCTCAACGGCGCCGGTGCCGCGGGTCAGGCGGCGATCACAGTGAACGGCCGCGCGGTCAATCTGATCGTGGCGCACCTCGATCCGTACGACCGCGACATGCGGCTGACGCAGGCGACGAACGTGATCAACTGGGCCTCCGGCTACGCTGAGAACAGGATCCTGGCTGGTGACATGAACGCGTGGCCGGACCAGACCTCAATACTGGAGACCAACAAGTCGTACTACGACGGCTGGACGACCGCTTTCAACAACGGGACCGCCACAGGGATCAGCGGCATCTCGCCCGTGGGCGCAACCAAGAACGGACGCATCGACTACATCTTCTACTCGAAAAACGCGCCGAATCTGGTGGTGCTGGACTCGAAGACGCCGGACACTCGTGATGGCAACGGAGTCATGCCATCGGACACCGGC
>JACDDJ010000784.1 GCA_013817065.1 Acidobacteriota bacterium | reverse complement strand
TCCGTTGCGGATTCGGCGATGAATAGTCCAAGGGCGGCTCGTTCATACATTACCCCTTCAGTACGGCTCAAGGTCCGGAAATGCTGGCGGGACATCTCAGCTACGAGCCTGAGAAACAGAGCCCAGCGTGAATGAGTCCCAGTGCGACACCCACCCACACGCCCGCCGACACAATGGGGTTGCGGCTTCGCATGTGCCATGCGAAAGCGCCGCACGCGAGCGCCGCCAGAACCATCAGAGGCCAACTCCACCAGACCGTGTCGGTCTCGAAGGCCGCCGCGGCGGCAAAGAACATGGGGATGAACATGAAAAACCACGTCCCCACTGCCGCTCCCGCCGCGTGGGCGATGCCGTGGTCAGCCATGACCACCTCCACCGACCGTTAACGGCACGAGCGTCTCGGGCTCGCGTAACCGATCGAGCTGGCGCTCCCGGCCGTCGCGGTAGAACAGATTGTACGTGTCGAACGGGATGATGCGGCCGTCAGGGTGCACGATGTGCACGCACGTCTTCTTCACGCTGCGCACGTCGAAGTTATGCGGGTCGAGAAACTGCATGATGAGGATGCGAAAGACGTTGTCATACGTGATGTGACCCGGCACGGCGATGAGCGGCAGGCAGCAGAGGAGCTGCCGCAGCGACGTCGCTGCCGAGCCGGGGCTGGCGCCGGTCGAGAACAGGGCGAACAGCTGATCGCGCAGCGCGCGGTTCTGCTCGTACATGATCGTGTTGCCCTCGCCGTGCAGGAGCACTTGCGGGTCGATCATGCCGGTGAGGGGCGTCACGCAGCCGTCCAGCTTAAGCGCGTAAGCCATCGCCAAACAGTCGGGGTGGCAGGGGACGGGGACGACGTCGGCGGGCTTGAACAGCGGGGATTGCTTGAGGATCTGCTGGCGGATCTCGCCAAGCGTGAGGCGGTCGCGGGCGGGATCGAACTGCTCGAGGCGGCCCGCGGACTGGATGGGCTGAAACGTCACGCCGCGCACGCAGCGCTGCTTCAGCGCGAAGTCGATGATGTCGCCAATCTCGTCGTCGTTCAGCCCTTTCTTGAGGGTGACGACGAGCGTGGTCGAGATGTTGTGCTCGTTGAGTCGATCGAGCGCGCGGCCGCGGACGTCGGTGAGGTCCTCGCCGCGCAGCTCGCGCAGCGGCGCGGGGCGTAGTGAATCGAACTGAAGGTACACCTCGAAACGGGGCATGTACTCCGCCAGATGACGCGCGAACTCAGCGTCGCGCGCGATGCGGATGCCGTTGGTGTTCAGCATGAGGTGCTTGATCGGGCGGCGCTTGGCGGCGTCGAGGACGGCAAAAAAATCGGGGTGGATCGTCGGCTCGCCGCCGCTGATTTGCACGACGTCCGGCTCGCCCTCGTTGCGCACGACGCAATCGAGCATGAACTCGATCTGCTCGAGGCTGCGAAACGACGCGGCGCGGCGTGGAGAACTCTCGCTGTAGCAGATCGGGCAAGTGAGGTTGCACCCATCCGTGATCTCCACCAGCGTCAGGCACGAGTGCTGCTCGTGATCGGGGCACAGCCCGCAATCGTACGGGCAGCCATACTTGATTGGCGTGTTGTACTTCAGCGGCATTTGCCCGGGCTTGAGCGTCTGCCGCGTCAGCTTGTAGTACTCAGCGTCGGTGGAGATCAGAACCCTTTGAAACCGATGCTCCGGACACCACTTGTGCAGGTAGACGTGATCGTCCTGTATGACGACCTTCGCCTCGACCTTGCGGAGGCAGGCAGCGCATAGGGAGTTGGTCAGCTCGTAGAAGAGGTAGGGGCGGTCGGGCATGGAAATCTCACTGCGATTGCTGCGTTGTTGGGGATGCCCCAGGCCTGGGCTGCCCCTGTCCGGGGGCTCGGAAATCTTTGGGCATCGGCTGATACGAGCCGCCGAAATTGATGAGCGGGGCGTTGTGCTTCAGGATCTCGTACGACGAGAGCCGGCGTTGATCGTCGAATCGGAGCACCAACGTTCGATACCCGTTGATCGGCTCGGCGTGGAAGCAAAGTGGCCAGATAGCGACGCCGGTTTGAACCGTCCAGGCGTAGGCCAGTGCCTCGTCGCCCGGCTTCGTCGCGGAAGGCGCGCCGAGGATGCGCAGGACATCTTCAAAGGTGCTGCGCCCGACCCGCACGGGTTTGCGCGACTTGGCGTCGCCGACCTTCTTGGAATAGTTCTGGCCCGTTTTCACGCCGTTGAACGTCGGGATGTAGATGCACCCGACGAGCAGGAAGACCCCGAGTCCGATCAGCGTCGCCGGCAATACGAGTCGTCGAATTGTCACGCGGCCTCCTGAATCTGCGGCACCGGTTCGCGTTGGCGCCTCGCCCGCCTGGTCAGCGTCGCCAGGCAGTACGC
>JACDDJ010000783.1 GCA_013817065.1 Acidobacteriota bacterium | reverse complement strand
GTCTGCGCTCACGGGCCACCTGGTCTTCACCACCGTCCACGCCAACAACGTGCTCGACGTGCTCGGCCGCTTCCTCAACATGGGCGTCGAGCCGTACCAGTTCGTCTCGGCGCTGAACTGCGTACTGGCGCAGCGCCTGGTCCGGAAGATCTGTGCGTTCTGCAAACGCCAGGCGGTGGTCACGGGTGCGCAGTTGGAGGAGTCGGCGCTCGATCCGACGCTCGGTCAGAGCGGGCTCTTCTTCGAAGGGGCCGGCTGCATGGAGTGCGGCGGCACCGGCTTCAAGGGCCGGGTCGCCATCTGCGAGTTGCTGGATCTCAGTGACAAGATTCGCGAGCTGATTCTCGCGCGCCGTCCGGCGACCGAGATCAAGAAGGCGGCGCGCGATGAAGGCATGCGGTTCCTGCGTGAATCGGCGGTCGAGCAGATGCTGCGTGGGGTGACGACGCTGCGGGAGATCAACAAGGTGACGTTCGTCGAATGAATGGAATGAGCCTACTGACCAGCCCGCCACCGCCGGCCGCGATCGAGATCTCAGCGGGCCGGGTAAATGTGGTTGCGCTTTCTTCGCACGGCAGCTCACGCACCATCACCGGTCAGTCGAGCGAGCCGCTCCCCGACGGCGCCGTCACACCGGCGTTGAACGGACCGAACGTCCATGATGCGGCGGCACTCGCGGCCGCCGTCAAGGCGGCTGTCGATCGAATGTCTCCGCGACCGAAGCGCGCAGCGCTGCTGCTGCCGGATACGGTCGCCAAGGTCTCACTGGTTCGGTTCGACAAAGTGCCGCCCAAGGTGCAGGACCTCGAGCAGCTGATTCGCTGGCAGGTCCGCAAGGCGGCGCCGTTCCGCATCGAGGACGCGCAGGTGTCCTGGGTGGAAGGGGCCGCCGCCGAGGGCGCTCGCGACTATTTGGTGCTGGTGGCGCGACGCGATATCGTCCAGAGCTACGAACGCGCCTGTGATGCGGCCGGCGTTCAGGCCGGCATCGTCGACATCGTCTCGACCAACCAGGTGAACGCCGTCCTCGCGACGGATGCGTCCGCGGCGTCCGGTGACTGGATGCTGGTGCACACCGCTCCGGACTATTCGACGATCATCATCGTGCGGAACGGCCGCGCGATCTTCTTCAGAAGCCGTCCCGCGGACGGCCTGCCTCAGGACATGGGTGACCTCGTTCACCAGACGGCGATGTATTACGAGGATCGGCTCGGCGGCACGGCGTTCTCTCGCGTCGTGCTCGCCGGCAGTTCCAGTTTCGACCCGGCGCTCGCGGACCGCGGGCGACGGCAGATCGAGGAGCGGCTGGGTGTGAAGGCCGACCTCCTCGACGTGCGGAAGGGCGTGACGCTGCGGGACCGAATCGCGGCAGGGCCGGAGGTGTTGGACGCCCTCGCGCCCGCGGTCGGCGTGCTCCTGCGGGATCTCGCGCCTGCGGCTGCGCGCGGCAGGGAGCAGGTGGCGTAGTGCTTCGCACCAACCTCTCCACTCGGCCGTTTTATAACGATCGTGCCATTCACTTCGCGATTGGCGTCGCGGCAGTCCTCATTGCTGCATTGACGATCTGGAACGTCATCAGCGTGGTGTCGCTGTCGAAGCAGAACACCGAGCTCTCGACGCGCGTCAATCGCGATCGAGCCGAGGCCGAGCAGTTGACGACAATGGCTGCCGAGATCCGCGGGCGAATGAACAAGGACGAGCTGCGGCTCGTGGTCGACGAAGCGCGCGAGGCCAACGCCCTCATCGACCAGCGCACGTTCTCGTGGACGGCATTCTTCAACCACCTGGAATCGACGATGCCTCCGGACGTGATGCTGACCTCGGTTCGACCAAAAGTCGACAAGGGGACGACGAGCATCACGATGGGGGTGCTCGGCCGTCGGGCCGAAGACATTGACGAATTCATCGAGAAGCTCGAAGCGACCGGCGCCTTCGAGAACGTGGTCCCGGTACAGCAGGATCGGACCGAGGACGGACTGCGGCGGGTCAGCATCGAGGCGATCTATACGGCCACAACCGAGACGCCTGCGGCTGAGGCCGCCGCCACGCCGAAGGCACCGGGCGCAACAGCGAAGCCGGGGGCGCAGCCGTGACGGATTTCAGCCGCATCTTCTCGGAGAAGCGCTCGCTGGTATGGCCGCTCGCACTCGTCCTCATCGCGAACGCCGTGGTCTATGGGCTCGTGGTGTATCCGCTGTCTCAGAAGGTGGCGATGGGCGAGCAGGAAGCAACCGCCGCGAATTTCGCGCTGCTGACCGCGAGACGCGAGCACGCGAATGCCCGCGCGACGGTGACCGGTAAGGGCCAGGCTGACGCCGAATTGAAGAAGTTCTACAGCGATGTTCTGCCTCCGGACCTCAGCGGCG
>JACDDJ010000003.1 GCA_013817065.1 Acidobacteriota bacterium | reverse complement strand
AACACACGCCCGGAGAAGCGGGTGATGCTGCAGCTCGCCGTCAAGGCGGGTTCGGTTGACGAGACCGAACAGCAGCAGGGTCTCGCGCACTTCCTCGAACACATGGCATTCAACGGGAGCAAGAACTTCGAGCCCGGCGAGTTGATCAAGACGCTCGAGTCGTCCGGGGCGCGGATGGGGCCGCACGTGAACGCCTATACCGCCTTCGACGAGACGGTCTACCAGTTCCAGGTTCCTACGGACAAGGAGGGAATCGTCGGGCGCGGCCTGCAGGCGCTCGCCGACGTCGGCAGCAATCTGACGCTGGATCCGAAGGAGATCGACAAGGAACGCGGCGTCGTCGTCGAAGAGTGGCGCGGCGGGCTCGGCGCGGGGACGCGACTGCGCGACCAGCAGATCCCGGTGCTGTACCACGGATCGAAGTACGCCGAGCGGCTGCCGATCGGGAAACCGGACGTCCTCAAGGCGTTCACGCCAGCGACGCTGCGGGAGTTCTACACCCGCTGGTACCGACCCGATCGGATGGCACTGGTGGTCGTCGGCGATATCGATCCGGCAGCGATCGAGGCGCAGATAAAGACGATGTTTGGCGTCATGCAGAAACCAGCGACGCCGGCGCCGGTGCGGTCCTACGATGTGCCGCTTCACAGCGAACTGCTCGTTGCGGTGGCAACGGATCCCGAAGCGACCCAATCGTCGGTCTCCGTTCTGCGCAAGCGGACGCGCGAGTCGGAGGGCACGGTCGCCGACTATCGCCGCAGCCTCGCCGAGCAGGCGGTCTACCAGATGCTCAACGAGCGCTTCGATGAGCTCTCCCGAAAGAAGGACGCGCGGTTCCTTGGCGCCGGCGCCTACGAGCAGGCACTGAGTCCGTCGATCATCGGCTTTGCGCTGGCGGCCGGTGTTCAGGAGGGGAAGATCGCCGAGGGGCTGTCGGCGCTCGTGGTCGAAACCAACCGAGTCCAGCAATTCGGGTTCGGACCCGCTGAACTGGACCGCGCCAAGAAGTGGTGGCTCGCCTCCTACGAGCGTGCCTACACCGAGCGCGACAAGACCGAGAGCCAGACCTACGCGCAGGAGTACGTGGCTCACTTCCTCCAGGGCGAGCCTGCGCCCGGCATCGCCTACGAGTATCGCCTGGCGCAGACGCTGATCCCGAGCATCACCGCCGCAGAAGTCGGCAGCGTGGCGAAGGAGCTCTTCGCCGACACGGCGCGGGTGGTGATTGCCACGGCGCCGAAAAAGGAAGGGGTTGAGGTGCCAACCGAAGCGCAGCTGCGCGACACGATCACCAAGGCGGATGCCGTCGCGGTGACGGCATGGAGCGACGCCGCCAGCGCCGGTGCGCTGATGGAGACTCCGCCCGAGCCGGCAGCGGTCACGGATCGGCGCGAGATCCCGCGGCTGAGTGTCACTGTGGTTCGCTTCGCCAATGGTCTCGAGGCATGGCTGAAACCGACGGACTTCCAGAACGACGAGATCCTCTACACGATGGCGGCTGTCGGCGGCGCCTCACTCGCGCCGAAGGACAAGTTCGTTGAAGCGCTCCTCGCACCAGCGCTGGTGCAGGTGTCAGGGATCGGTGGACACAGTGCCGTCGACCTGCAGAAGCTCCTTGCCGGCAAGCTCGCCCGTGCGAACGCCGCGATTGCACTGTCGACACACCAGATCAGCGGTTCGGCGCGTCCGGGAGATCTCGAGACCGGCCTCCAACTCCTTCATCTGAGTTTCACGAAGCCCGGAAATGACGACCAGGCGTTCGCGAACATCCTGAAGCAGCTCGATGCGCTCTATGCCAATCGCGAGCAGAACCCGGGCCTCCTCTTCGGGGAGAGGGTCGGCCAGGTGAATACGGGGAACAACTACACCGCGGAGCCGGTCACGCGCGAGCGCCTGGCGAAGCTGGATCGCGACGCGATGGTGAGGCTCTACAAGGAGCGGTTCACGAATGCCGCGGACTTCACGTTCCTGATGGTCGGCGCCTTCAAGCTCGACGAGGCGCTGCCGCTGCTGGCGCGCTACGTCGGCTCGCTGCCGTCCACCGGCACGCGCACGAGCAAGGCCGCGGATGTCGGCCTGAAGTTCCCGTCCGCGGTTGAGAAGGTCACCGTTCAAAAGGGGCGTGAACCGAAAGTCACGACGGTCATGTCGTTCTTTGCCGATCCGCCGCAGGAACCGGGCGAGATCACGCAGGTGGCGTCGGCGACTGACGTGCTCGAGCTCGCACTGCGCGACATCCTCCGCGAGGAATTGGGGGAGACCTACACCGTCGGCGTGGGCTTCTCGCAGGAGGCGCAGCAGCGCGGCGGCGGCCACATCTCGGTCAGCTTTACGGCGGCACCAGAGAATCTCGAGAAGATGTCGGGCCGCGTGATGCAGGAGATCGAGCGGATGAAGAAGGAAGGCCCGAGCGAGGACCTCGTCAACCGCGCCAAGGAGAGCGCGCGCCGCGAGCACGAGACCGGCATGAAGCAGAACGGCTACTGGATCAGCCGCCTGCAGGCCGCGACCCTCCTCGGCCACGATCCGGTCGCACACGTGCTCGGGCGCGAGGCCCGGATCGCGGCCGTCACCGCCGCGAGTCTGAAGGCAGCATTCGGCAAGTACTTCCCAACCGATCGGCACACCGTCGTGACCCTGGTGCCCGAAAAGTGAAATAGGCGCCTTCGGCTGAGGGTGCGGACGGCTGACGCTGGGAGTGCGTCTCCTTCTCACAGACGCTCCAGACGGCAGGTTTCTTCGTGTATGTCCTGTCCGCTGTGTCCGCGTAATCCGTGTGGCGTTTTCCGTGACGTCCGGGTAAGGAGTGTTTTCGTGGAATCCGCGTATCGGATTGGCATAGATCTGGGCGGAACAAAGATCGAGGGCATCTCGCTCGACGCGTCCGGGTACGAGGTGCGGCGCGTGCGGATCGCGTCGCCGCGGAACAATTACCGGCGGACGATTGATGCGATAGCTTCGGTGGTCCGCGATCTTGACTCGGACCTCACGGCGGGTGCCTCCGTTGGCGTTGGAATGCCCGGCACCGTCTCGCCCGCGACCGGCCGGGTGAAGAACGCGAATTCGACCTGGCTGAATGGGGAAGCGCTCGATGAGGACCTGGAGGCCGCGCTGGAACGGCCGGTGCGCCTCGCTAACGACGCGAACTGCTTCACGCTGTCAGAGGCCACGGACGGCGCGGCGGCTGGCGCTGATGTGGTGTTCGGCGTCATCCTCGGCACGGGCTGCGGTGGTGGCATTGCCGTCCGCCAACGCGTGCTCACAGGTCCGAACGCCGTAGCCGGGGAGTGGGGTCACAACCCGATGCCGTGGCCGCGCGATGACGAATGGCCAGGCAGGGCCTGCTACTGCGGCCGGACCGGTTGCATCGAGACCTTCCTCTCGGGCCCCGGCCTCGCGCATGACTATGCGTTCAGTGGGGGTGACCCCGTTGATGCTGCCGAGATCGTCCGTCGGCTCGATGGCGGGCAGGATCCCCTGGCCGAGGCCTCGCTCCAGCGCTACGAGGACCGCCTCGCGCGCGCACTGACCTCGATCATTCACGTTCTCGACCCCGACGTCATCGTCCTTGGCGGCGGCGTGTCGAACGTCGAGCGGCTCTATCGGAATGTGCCGCCGTTGCTCCGGCTGTTTGGCGGGGACACACCTCGCACGCGCCTGGTCAAGGCGGCGCATGGGGACAGCAGCGGGGTGCGGGGCGCGGCGTGGCTCTGGAACGTCCCTGAGAGTCGCGGGTCTTTGTATTAGACTTTCGCACGTGGCCCCCGCGCTCAGTTTCGTCATCCCCCTGTACAACAGCGCGGCAACGATCGCATCGCTGGTCCACGACATCGAAAACCTGGTGATCGAGGGCGGGCACGAGATCGTCCTCGTCAACGATGGCAGTGCGGATGGAACGGCGGACGTCTGCCGTGACCTGGTGCGCTCTGCCCGCGTGCCGATCACCTTCGTGGAGCATGCGCGCAATTTCGGCGAGCACAACGCGGTGCTGACGGGATGGCGTCACGCCACCGGCGCCCACATCGTCAATCTCGATGATGACGGGCAGAATCCACCCGCCGAAGCAGTGCGCCTCTGGCGGCACGCGCTGGCGAGCCGGCTCGACGTCGTGTTCGGACACTACGAAGTCAAACAGCACTCGGTGTGGCGGAATCTCGGCAGCCGCCTTACCAACAAGATGACGGACTGGGCACTCGACAAGCCGGCGGGTTTCTATCTTTCCAGCTTCAGGTGTGTGAGCGCATTTGTCACCCGCGAGGTCGCCTCGTATGTCGGTCCCTATCCGTATCTGGATGGATTGCTCCTCCAGGTGACGCAGCGGATCGGATCGTTGACCGTCCGACACGATGCGCGGACCGCCGGTACGAGCGGCTACACCCTGCGACGATTGATACGCCTGTGGCTCAGTGCCTGGTTGAACTTCTCGATCCTGCCGCTCCGGATCGCGACGCTCGTCGGGCTCCTCACCGCGTTCGGTGGGTTGCTGCTCTTCATCGTTGTCGTCGTACTGTGGTTCCAGCAGCGAGGTCCCGAATACGGCTGGGGCTGGGTGATGTCCAGCGTGCTGATCTTCTCGGGAACGCAGCTCGTGATGCTCGGTTTGATCGGCGAATACCTCGGCCGAATGTTCCTCACCGTGAACCAGCGTCCGCAGGCGGTGATCCGCGACGTCCTCAGTTCGACGAGGCGCCCCGGGGTCTAGACGGAACGGGTCATCACCGCATCGGGCAGGGGCCAGGTGACGGTCAGCGTCGTGCCCTCGCCGGCACTTTCGGCACGCACCTGCGCCCCGTGCGCCTCCGCGATCTGCTACACCAGCCAGAGCCCCAGCCCGAGTCCTCCATAGACGCGCGTCAATGACGTGTCGCCCTGGCGGAAACCGGTCGAACACATTGGGCAGGAACTCCGACGGAATCCCGGCGGCGGTGTCTTCGACCGAAAGCTCAGCGGGCCAGCATTTGAGGCGCGGTACCCATATTGCCTCGGACCGGGTAACGCGCAGCATTCGAGGTCAGAACCGTATCACGCGGGTACAAAGCACTGACACGCCGTCACTGCGGCATACAAGGCCGAGGCTCATGGCATCACTCGATGAAACATGGCAGCCAGTCTGGCAGCAAGCCGGTGTCGTCTGTGTAGTGGTGCCGGCCTCGTTCGGCTTTGAGGTCGAGCTGAGGAATACGCAGGGCGTCGCTTTTCTCCGCAAGGCGGCGGCAACCAACGAGGCGGCGCGTAACGAAGCCGAATACCTCCGCCTGCTGCTCGAAGCTGATCAGCTGCCGGCCGGCGCCGGCGAACTGAAGCCGTTCGCGCTGGTCGTCGAGGACGACATCGATAACTGCGAAGCGTTCGCGGAGGCACTGAAGGCAGTGGGGATCCGTGTGCTCCGGGTCAATCGTGGTGTCGAGGCAGCCCGGCTCGCGAAGGCCCTCTCGCCGGATCTGATTATCGTGGACTACAGGTTGCCGGATATCAGCGGCGCCGAGCTGTGCCGCCGCCTGCGCGACGATCCAGACACCGAACCCGTTCCAATCATCGCGGTCACAGGTGCGCCGGACGCAATGCGCGCCGACGGCTGCGTCGCTGATGCGATTCTCACGAAGCCCTGCCGCATGGACACGTTCCTCGCCGCTTCGCGACTGTTCCTTCGTCCGCCGCGGGTCACCGACTGATGTTTGTGTTCTTCTCCAATCGGCTGGGATGTGTTGGATCAATCCTCGTTTCCATCATCCTCTCGGTCATCCTGATCGGTCTCATGCGCGCCTGCAGCACTGCCGGCGGCGCGGCGTGGTAGAAGCGCCGCACTGGCGGCATAATCAGCCGTTTTGAACATCCATCTCATCGACGGCACCTACGAACTCTTCCGGCACTTCTTCGCGGTCCCTTCGGCACGAGACGCCGAGGGCCGCGAAGTCGGCGCGGTCCGCGGAGTCGTCGCCTCCATCCTCGGGATGATCAACCGTGGTGGCGCGACTCACGTCGGGGTCGCGACCGACCACGTGATCGAATCCTTCCGAAACAGGATGTGGCGGGGGTATAAGACCGGCGCCGGCATCGATCCCGATCTTCTTTCACAGTTCGAGTTGCTCGAGGAAGCGGTGAGCGCCCTTGGCGTCATGCTCTGGCCGATGGTCGAGTACGAGGCTGATGATGCACTGGCCGCGGCGGCTGCGAAGGCCGAGCAGGATCCACGGGTGGAGAAGGTACTGATCTGCACGCCCGACAAGGATCTCGCTCAGTGCGTCCGCGGCACCCGAGTCGTCCAGCTGATTCGCCGGACCAACGTCGAGATGGACGAAGCGGCCGTCGTCAAAAAGTTCGGCGTGCCACCGGCGTCCATTCCCGATTACCTGGCGCTGGTGGGCGATACGGCGGACGGCTATCCCGGGCTGCCGGGGTGGGGAGCGAAGTCGAGCGCAGCCGTCCTCGCCAAGTTCGGCCACATCGAGTGCATTCCCGCGGACGCGAAGGAGTGGAAGGTGAACGCGAACAACGCCGCGATCCTCGCGGCCACGTTAGAACGCGATCGCGACCGCGCCCTCCTCTTCCGAGATCTCGCGACCCTGCGCACCGGGATCCCGGTATTCGATTCAGTCGATGACCTTACGTGGAAGGGACCTACGCCGCGCTTCGAGGCGCTCGCGCGCTCATTTGACGCGGCCAAAACCGCGAAGCGCGCTTCGCGCTAACGCGCTCACGCGCGATGGTAGATGGAAAATGGAAAATCGTAGAGGGCGGCCGCTTCAGCGACGCTGCCCGCCTGACGTTCGGCCCGCCTTCGGGCCCGCCCTTCAGGCGCGATGCTGCCTGGCGGGTTTCGATTACTGCTGACGCGTCTCGGTCCCCGCTGGTACGATGCGGCGATGGACCGCCTCAAGGCGTTGGCGACGGCTCTCCAGCGCTCCTCGGCCGCCGGGTACATCGCGGCGGTCTGTCTGCCGATCGGTATCACTCTCATGGTCGCGGCGGCGCGGCTGCCCGCCTTCGTCTTCGAGCATCTGATCGTCCTCATTGTCGTGGCCATTGCGGTGCCGTGGGGCGTGCGTGCCGCGACGCTTGCGGCAATCGTCGCCGTCGTATCCGACGACGTGCTCTTCAGGGCCCCGCTCGGTTCGCCCACGGTCTCCGGTCTCCGCGATGTGATCGACCTTGCGCTGTTTGCCGGCGTCGCGGTCGTTGTTGGAAGCCTCGTCGCCACGGCGCGGTCGGAGCGGGCCCGCGCCGAGGCTGCGGCAGAGCGCGAGTGTCGCGCGCGCGAGCAGCGAGATCGACTGATTGCCACCATCTCGCACGACCTTGCGACACCGCTGTCGGTCCTGAGCGGGACCCTGCAGATGGCAAAGCACTCCCACGTCAGTTCGGGCGGGGACATGCCCAGGCTGCTCGCGCGCCTCGAGAGGGCTACCAGCCGGGCGACCTCGCTGGTTCGAATGCTCGCCGACGTTCAGGCGCTCGAGCGCGGCGGCCTGGCGCTGAACCTCGCGCCTCGCGATCTCCGAGACATGGTCGCACCGGTGGTCGAGATGCTGGATCGGTTCTCGGACCGTCATCCCGTTGTGCTCGCAGGGCCCGAGGCGCCCGTGATGCTGATGGCCGACGCGGACCGGCTTCAACGGGTCGTCGAGAACCTCGTCAACAATGCCATCAAATACTCACCGGACGGCGGCGTCGTCACGATCTCGATCAGCACCGAGAACGGCAACGCGGTCCTGGCTGTGCAGGATCAGGGCATCGGGATCTCGAAGGAGGCGCTGCCGCGGATCTTCGAGCCGTCCTACCGCGCGCCGGAGGCGGTGGATACCGCTCCGGGGCTCGGCCTGGGCCTCAACATTGCCGCGCAGATCGTCAAGCACCATGGCGGCACCATGGAGGCACGGGCTGTGCACCCCCGCGGTACGGTTGTGCTGCTGCGTCTGCCTCTCCTCCCGGAGCAGCCGGATCGCCAGCCGGAGGCGGGACAGTGAAGAGTCAGGCGCGTCCGGAGGAGACTGTTTTCCAGGCATTCGTGCGCAGCGAGGCCTTCAGCGGCGTGCTGCTGGTGATCACCGCGATCTGCGCGTTTGCGTGGGCCAACTCCGCGTGGAGCCCGGCATACGAGCGGCTTCGCGACGTGCCCGTGGGGATCGGAGTGGGTGGATGGGCCCTGCAGAAGCCATTGCTGCTGTGGATCAACGACGGCCTCATGGCGGTGTTTTTCCTCTTCGTCGGCCTGGAGATCAAGCGGGAAGTGCTCATCGGCGAACTGGCGAGCCCCCGCGCCGCCGCCCTGCCGATCGCCGGCGCCGCCGGCGGCATGGTGGTGCCGGCGCTGCTATATGCATGGCTGAACTGGGGCGGGCCGGGCCTGCACGGGTGGGGCGTACCGATGGCGACCGACATCGCCTTTGCGCTCGGCATCATGGCGCTGGCCGGCCGCCGCGTGCCCGTCGGCCTGAAGATCTTCCTCACGGCGGTCGCCATTGTCGATGACCTCGGCGCCGTCATGGTGATCGCGTTGTTCTACACCGACAGCCTGAGCCTGACCAGCGTTGGGCTCGCGGCCGTCACGCTGGCCGCGGCGGCCGCGTACGGCTGGCGCCGGGGCGGCAACATGATGGTCTACGCCGTCCTCGGCGCTCTCCTCTGGTACTTCATGTTGAAGTCGGGGATCCACGCGACCGTCGCGGGCGTGCTTCTGGCCATGACCGTGCCGATCTCGCGCCGGGCGCGGCCGGAGTCGCTGCGCGTAGTGGTGGACCGGGTGCTGGAGGAAGACGGTTTCGAGGCCGCGGAGGTCCGACTCGAGACACTCGAGGAACAACTCGAAAAGATCCGCAGTCCGCTGCACGAGCTCGAGCATGCGCTGCAGCCGTGGGTGGCCTACGCGATCATGCCGGTCTTCGCGCTGTTCAATGCCGGTTTCACGCTCTCACCCGGTGTCGGCCTCGGCGCACCGGTCGCACTCGGGAGCTTCGTCGGCCTGGTGCTCGGAAAGCCCGTCGGCATCGGGCTGTTCTGCTGGCTGGCGGTGTGCAGTGGGCGGGCCAGCCTGCCCGCGGGCGCCAACTGGGGATCCCTGCTGGCGACGAGCTGGCTGTGCGGCATCGGGTTCACGATGGCGCTGTTCATCGCTTCGCTGGCGTTCGGCACGAGCGCCTTGCTCGACCAGGCGAAACTGGGAGTCCTGCTCGCGTCGGCCACCGCGGCCATCCTGGGTCTGGGCACGCTGCTCTTCACGCTGAGGCCGGAAACCACGACGACCCGCGCAGGCTCCGCCGCTGACGGGTCCGAGTCCAGATGAGCCCGGCCAGGCTTGCCGAGCTACTGGAGGATTGGGGTTACGCGACGTATCTCTTCCTGTTGTCCGCGACCGGGGTCGGCTCTCCCATCCCGGAGGATCTCATCCTCGCGACAGCGGGATATCTGATCACGGCAGGCGAGTTCTCCTGGGCGGGCGCCTATGCTGTCGGTGTGATCGGCGTGGTTGGCAGTGACGCCCTCCTCTATACCTGGGGCCTGCGGTTCCGATCGGGCGCGCACCAGGGTTGGATGAGCCGATTCGTCAGGCCGCACCACCTGGCGGCCGCGGACCGCTGGCTGACACGTTTTGGCGACCGTGCGGTCTTCTTTGCGCGGCTGCTCCCAGGCACGCGGGCTGTCGTCTTCCTCGGCGCGGGGCTGCGCGGGATGCCGTTCGGACGGTTCCTGCTCTACGACGGTGCAGGCGCTCTTGTCTGGGTCCCCATCGTGCTGATGGCCGGCGCGCAGCTCGGCGAAGAGATCGGCGGGCTCGACCAGCTCGGTGCGACGATCGGCCGATTCGCGGCGTGGATCGCAGGGGCTCTCATCGTATTGATCCTGCTCTGGCGCTGGTGGCGAGTCGAAGAGTCGAAGCTCTAGACCCTTCGTCCCCGGCGTCAGACGGAGGGGGATCCGCTCCGCCGGAGCACGCCGGAGTCGATGATCTGGTTGGCGGGCGGTTTTCCGTTCTTGGTCCCGTGCAACACCCTGGGAACAACGCGCAAAGGCATGGTAGATTGCGCGCACTATGACCCTGTCGCGCAGCCTGCGGCGCATCCTGTCGTTCGCGGTGGTTTGTCACGCGTGATCGTCGCCCAGCCCGGCAAGTCGCCGATCAAGCGAGAGCCATTCGGCAAGAAGCCGGACGGTCAGGCGGTCGAGCGGTTCACTCTGACGAACGTCAAAGACGTCGTGATCCAGGCGATCAACTACGGTGGCATCATCACTTCGCTCCGCGTTCCCGACCGCAACGGCCGATTCGATGACATCGTCCTCGGCTTCGACAACCTGGACGATTACTTGAAGGACCACCCGTTCTTCGGCGCGATCATCGGACGTTACGGCAACCGGATCGCGAAGGGCGCATTCACGCTGGACGGGAAGGCTTACAAGCTGGCCGCGAACAACGGCGTCAACCATCTGCATGGCGGGAACAGGGGATTCGACAAGGTGCTGTGGACGGCAGAGCCCGTCGCCGGCCGGAATGCGATCGCCTTCACGAGGACAAGCCCGGATGGTGAAGAAGGCTACCCGGGCAACCTTCGCGTCCGCGTCACCTACACGTTGACTGACGCGAACGAGTTGATCGTCGACTATTCGGCGACGACCGACAAGGCAACGCCCGTGAACCTCACCCAGCACAGCTACTTCAACCTTGCCGGACAGGCCTCGGGTGACATCCTCGGGCACCAGCTAATGCTCAACGCCGACCGCTACACACCAGTGGACGACACGTTGATCCCGACGGGGGAGCTGGCGCCGGTGGCGGGGACGCCGTTCGACTTCCGAAAGCTCACCGCGATCGGCGCCCGTATCAACCAGGAAGATCCGCAGATCAAGAACGGGAAAGGCTACGACCACAACTGGGTCCTCAACCGCAAAGGCGAAAACCGTCAGCTGGCAGCGCGCGTCGTCGAGCCGAAGACTGGCCGCACCCTGGAGATCACGACGACCGAACCGGGTATCCAGTTCTATTCCGGCAACTTGCTCGATGGAACACTGACCGGCAAGGCCGGCGCCGTCTACAAGCATCGCACCGGCTTCTGCCTGGAGACGCAGCACTATCCCGATTCACCGAATCAGACGACGTTCCCGTCCACCATTCTGAAGCCGGGTGCCGAGTACAAGACGAGCACCGTCTTCACATTCGGAATCGCGAAGTAACGCGCGTCGCGGAGCAGGTCACCATGATCAACCGGTCATAAGCAGTCGTACCGCTTCTGCGCCGCCAGCCCCTCGAAGGCACGGATCAGTTCCGGGAAGAACGGGTTCGTGATGTCAGAGACGATGAGGCCGATGAGCCGGCGTCGCGAGAGCCCTCAGGTATTCTCCGTGCGTCTCCGCGAGCTTCGTGCTTCCGTGAAATCGGTGTAGCTGCAAGTGTTTCTTCTGTGTTTCCCTGTGTTGTCTTCCGTGGCCGTCTTCTGCGGCCCGATATACTGACCCGATGCGCTGCGACGAGATCCGGCTGACAGGCTCCGGTGGAGCGAATCGCGTGATGGAGGCGGAGCTGAAACGCCTGGTCATGCGCTCGCCCTTCGATGTGCGCGTGCCGAAGCCCAAACGGGAGGGCGAGGCCACGCTCCTGTACCCGTTCGATCCGCGGATTGCCTGGGTCGCAGCCTGCCATCACCGCACCTCGTCGAGGATCTCGTGGGACCTGTTCTCGAGCGAGGCCGTCCGCCTCGAACCGCTCTTCGAAGAGTTACTGCCGGCGCTGACCGCGGACGATCGGCTTCCCACCGCAAGGAGCCTGCGTTTCTCTGTCGATCTTGGTTCGGCGCAGGACTTCGAAGCCTCGCCGCTGCAACTCCGTGGCGTGGTGAAGAACGCGCTGGTGGAGGCGCTCGCGTCCCGCGGCGTGACCGCGGACGTGGACGCCGACGAACCCGAGGTGGTGTTCGTCGCGCGGCGCGCCGGAACGCCCGACAATCGGCGGACGGTGGTCGGCATCGATATCGGCGGCGGCGCGCGTCATCGTCGAGGCGCGCGGGTCGCGGCAGGGCCGGCGCCATTGCGAGAGACGATGGCGGCGCAGTTGATCATGTTGTCGCGCTGGGACGCGCGTTCGGAACCGCTGGTCGATCCGATGGCGGGCGGCGGCACCATCCCGATCGAAGCGGCAGGCCTCGCCGTTGGCGCCGCCATTCGGCATCCGTCGCAATTGCCCTTTCATCGCCTCGCCGCCTTCGCCGGGCTGCCGAACGAAACACCGAATCTATTCCCAGGTACCGTGCCGCGGATCCTGGCGCTTGACGTCGACGAACAGCGGATCCCCGCCATGGTCGGAAATCTGCGCGCCGCCGGCCTGACCGGCGCAAGCTACGAGAGTTCGATCGTCATCGGCCAGCGGGATGTCCGCGGTCTCACTCCTGAGGCGGTAAGCAGTCTGCTGCGGGCGGTCAAAGAGATGTCGCCGGGTGTCTTCTGTTTCAATCCGCCGTACGGCGTCCGCGTCGGCCGGGAGGATGGCGAGGAAAAGCTGCTCGACCTCTACGCCGAGATGGGCAGGGTCATGGCAGGGTTCACTGGCTGGCGCGCGGCGTGTTTCGTCGCCAATCCGCACTTTGTCGAGGCCTTCGGGCACTTCCCGACGATGAGCAAGCCGGCGACGAACGCCGAGCTGACGGGGGCATTTCTGACGTATCAGTTCTGATTGTTCGTTGTTAACATCAGGGCATGGCTCTCGACGAACGCGCGTTCTTCACGGAGAAACCGGAGACACGTCCCGGCCGCTACCAGTGCCCGAAGTGCCGGCGGACTGGTGAGTATCCCATCCGCTGGATCCGGAGGGTCAAAAGGGATCGTCCGCCGAATGGCGCGGATGAGGCCGACAAGGCGAAGTTCGCCAAGCTGCGCGACTACCTGCTTCGCGTCGATGATGAGGTGACGTGCTCGACATGCGGACGGAAGTTCGAGATCCCGTCGCAGCATTCATTGATGTTCGTGGATCAGCTGTCGGGACTGCCGAACGCCGAGAATCTCGAACGCGAGATTGCCGAAGCGGCAGGGGATGAAGAGGCGCCGGCGGAGAGTAAGCCGGCCATCCCGGCGCGGTTTACGCGCAAGTCGACCGGCTGGCGATAGCGATCGTCAGCCCGGCGCGAGGGCATCGAGCAGCGGCAACTCCCACGAGACGGAGTCTCCGACGTGGATCTCTCCGGCGGCGAGCACTTCCGCGAACGCGCCGCCACCCCAGCGCTTGTCCAGCGCAGCCTGCAGTCCGGGCTGCGCTTCTTCCATCTGCCAGCACGGACGTGTCTCGCCGTTGATGCGCAGGCGCGTCGCGCCGACACGCAGTACTCGTCCTCGCGATTTTTCGAGATCCACTCCTGAGACCATCAGGTTGGCGCGCCGGGTCGACGGCGCGACCGGAGCCCCGAGGGTCGCCATCACCGTATTCCATCGCTCGCGAGAAATCAGCGTCACCTGACGGCGTCCGCCGCGATTGGCGTTGCCGAGCAGTCCTTTGGTGTCGAGCGTTGCGATGGTTACCGGATCCATCGGACCGCGCGTGACGCGCTTGATCCAGATGGCGGCGAGGTGTGGAGGAGCGGGCATGTCGTCGCGCTCCTGTGAAGAGGGGTTAGTTGAGATACGTGGACGAGGTGAGCCAGGCCGGATCGGGATAGTAGGCGAACACGAGCCCGCCATCCTTGACCGTGTCGATCACCTTCGCGGCAATCTCGGGCCGGAGTGCCGGGCAGCCGAGGCTGCGGCCGAGACGTCCCTGGAGCTTGGCGGTCGCGCCATTGACGTAGTCGGCGCCGTGAATCACGATCGCGCGCACCCGCGCCCGATCGTTGAAGCCCTTCTCGAGACCATCGAGGCGAAGCGAGTAGCCGTGCTTTCCGAAATAGCCTTCGCCGGTGCGATAGAGACCGATGCTGGACTTGAAGCTCTCCGGCTCGTTCGAAAACATCGTCGGCACGTTTCCGCCGCTGTTGCGGCCGTGAGAGACATGCTCCGCGAAAAGGAGCGCGCGAGAGCGCAGGTCGTAGACGAACATGCGCCGCTCGGTCGAAGGCACCGAAAAATCAATGACAGTGAGTGTGGAAGCGGTGGCTTCTCCACGCGCCACCGCCTTTTCGGCGCTGTTCAGCGCCATCGAGAAGACATCACGATCGACTGCGCCGATGGCCGCAAAGTCCCATGCGGCGCTGTCGAAAGCCGACATCGCCGAGGCTGCGATGTCACCGGTCGTGACCCTCGGCTCCGGGGATGGCGTCGCGACAGCGGACGCGACAATCTCGGTCGCTAACGATGTCGTGCTCACCATGTCGTTACCGGGCTGCGGGCTCTCCGCGTAATTGCCGAAGGCCGCGGCGAGCAGGAAGATAGCGACTCGAATATCGAAATAGGGCATGTTTTGGTTGTCTGACCAGGACTGCCAGCGCAGATCGTCGCGCTTGCAAGGTCGATTCTACCAGCCAGATATGGGATATCAAAGCTGGTCCATTGAGCCGGCTGCGGCCGGGCTGAGCCGGTTGCGGTCAGGCCTGCGCGGGCGGGATAGTGCGGCTCTTCGACCACTCCGACCCACAGTAGTGGGCCACGCGATCGCAGAGCTCGTCGAAGTCGGCAGGTTTGTGGATGCAGGCCTGGGCACCGAGGCGCATCGCCTTCGAAACGATCTCCGCTCCGCCGGCCGACACGCATACGACCGGCACTTCCGTAGCGACGCCTCGGCGCTCGCGCTCGGCCAGGAAGGTCAGCCCGTCCATTACCGGCATCATCAGGTCCAGCAGAATCACGCACGGCGTGCGCTGCTCGAGCTCCCGCAGGCCTTCGCTTCCGTTGCATGCGAGCATCACTTCGTGGCCACTGAACGCGAGGGCCGTGCGCTCGAGCTCACGCATGTCCGGGTCGTCTTCGATCACGAGAACTGTCGCCAAGGTTAATGCCTCATCCTTATGCCCGGTTGCACGCGCATGGTCTTCGTCCACAACGATTCTTTGCTGTCGAGGTGTTCGCAAAACGCAAACTCCCCCCGATCGCTCGCAAGCACGCATTGTGCCCGCAGCAAAGGATCGATCGCGAGGGATTCAGTGAAGTTGGACTCGGAAAGTGAGTCGATCGACGGCTCGGTAGGTGAATCCCCTTCACACATGTCCGGCGGGCTTCTCAGTCGGCGTGCTTATCCTCGAGGAGCGCGGCGCGCATTGCGCTGGCCACCGTGTCAACCACCCGCGGCTGCGCCTGCAGTTCCTGGTCTGTAAAGCGACACACCACGCGCTTCGGCTGTCCGTTATGAATCGTCTCGATCGTGACCGCTACACCGGTTCTCGCTGCAGGAGGACCTGGCTCCGGGTCGACCGACACCACCCGTAGCGGGTGACTCAGACCCTCGAATGCGACGTGGGCGCTCTCGATGCCGCTGACTAGCGGGTGCGGAAGTTCCATGCGTTATTCAAGGCGCGAGCCGCATGTTACTCTCTCGCCATGAAGGGTAAATACACGCGACTGACCGAGCCGATGGTCCGTGAAAATGGGGCGCTTCGCCAGGCAACCTGGGATGAGGCTCTTGATCGCGCCGCCGGCGGTCTCTCGAGGATTGTCGAGACTCATGGCCCGTGGAGCTTCGGGATGTTCAGCTGCTCGAAGTCCACGAACGAAGTGAACTATCTTGCCCAGAAGTTCACCCGGGGGGTCATCGGCAGCAACAACATCGACAGCTGCAACCGGACTTGACACGCCCCTAGCGTCGTCGGTCTGACGACGGTGTTCGGGGCGGGCGGCGGCACGAGCGCCTACAAGGAAATCGAGGAGACAGACCTCATCATCCTGTGGGGATCGAACGCGCGCGAGACGCACCCGATCTTCTTCCACCACCTGCTCAAGGGGAAGAAGCAGGGCGCGCGGCTGTATACCATCGATCCAAGGCGGACGAGTTCGGCCGCGTGGGCGGACGTGTGGCTGGGGCTGGACGTCGGATCCGACATCGCACTGGCGAACGCCCTTGGCCGCGAGATCATCGCCGCCGGTCTCTGCAACATGGCGTTCATCGAGCGAGCGACGGAGAACTTCGCAGAATATAAGGCTGCCGTCGACTCTTACACGCTGGAATACGCGGAGCGGATCACGCGCGTGCCCGCGGATGTCATTCGCGAGCTCGCGCATGCCTACGCGCGCGCCGACCGTGCCCAGGTCTGCTGGACGCTCGGCATCACCGAGCACCATAACGCGGTCGACAACGTCCTTGCGATCATCAATCTCGCGCTGCTCACCGGTCACGTCGGACGCTACGGCTCCGGGCTGGTCCCGCTCCGCGGACAGAACAACGTGCAGGGCGGCGGTGATATGGGCGCAATCCCCAACAAGTTCGTTGGCGGGCAGGACGTCGAGGACCCGGTGCTGCACGCCAGGTTCGAGCGCGCCTACGGACGTTCGATCCCGAACAAGCGGGGCTGGCATCTGAGCCAGATGTTCGAAGCGATGGAGCACGGTGAGCTGCGCGCGCTGTACGTGCTCGGGGAGAACCCGATGCAATCCGAAGCGGACGCCAAGAAGGCGCGCCGCCTGCTCGAGGGTCTCGATCTTCTGATCGTCCAGGACATCTTCCTCACCAAAACGGCGGAAGTGGCGGACGTCGTGTTGCCGGCCGGCGCGTCGTGGTGCGAGTCAGAAGGCACCGTGACGAGCAGCGAACGCCGCGTCCAGCGCGTGCGCAAGGCCCTCGATCCGCCGGGCAACGCGCACGACGATCTCGATATCCTGTCGGACCTCGCCGAACGCATGGGCCGAGGGTGGGGCAGACCAACCGGCGCGGACGTCTGGAACGAATTGCGGGGGTTGTCTCCCTGGCACGGCGGTATGAGCTACGCGCGCCTCGAAGAACTTGATGGCCTGCAGTGGCCGTGTCCGGACGAGAACCACCCTGGCAGCCCGCTGCTGCACGACCGGCTGTGGCACGATCCGGTCTCGGGTCCGCGCGCGCCATTCATGCCGGTTGCATTTGCGCCGCCCGTCGACACCCTGACCGACGAGTTCCCGATCCGCCTGACGACCGGCCGCCGGTTGGATTCGTTCAACACCGGCGTGCAGACCGGCGGCTACACCTCGCCGCTCCGCCGTGGAGAGTCCCTCGACCTCCATCCCGAGGATGCGCTCAGTCTCAACGTGAGTGAGGGTGAGATCGTCCGGGTCGTCTCACGGCGTGGTGCGATCGAAACGGCCGTTCACGTGGACGACTCGCTGAGGCCCGGCCTCGCGTTCATGACGATGCACTTTCCGGATGAAGTGGAGACGAACATTCTGACGATCGATGCCGTGGACCCGAAGTCTGGGACCGCCGAGTTCAAAGCCGCTGCCATCCGAGTCGAGAAGCTCACTGCGGCACCGGCCGGTGCCGATGCCGCGGCGATGGCGGGCCTGGGACAGCGCTGACGTGGATCTGCACCTGATTCCCGGCGCGGTCGCGTCCGACGCCGAACGGGACGCCATCGACGGCGTCCTCACCTCGGGGCCGAAGGTGCGGCACCTCCTGCTGCCGGCACTGCATGCCGCGCAGCGCCGGGTCGGGTATATCAGTGAAGGCGCCTTGAATCACATCTGTGTGCAGTTGGAGGTCCCGCCGGCGGAGGCGTACGGCGTGGCGTCCTTCTACGCAATGTTCGCGCTTGCACCCCGCGCACCGAGAGTGGTGCACGTGTGCGATGACATTGCCTGCCGGACGCGCGGTGCAGCCGCGATGTGCGACGCACTCGAGGCGCAGGTCGGCAAGGCGGGCGATCCCGTGCCCGGAGGAATGGCGACATGGGTCCGCAGCCCGTGCCTCGGTCTCTGCGAGCACGCACCGGTCGCCATGGTACAGGAGGCTGGCCTTCGGCCCGTCGACTACGACCTCGCGCCCGTTACCTTCGACCAGATCCGCTCGGTGATGGCGACGGCTCCCCAGCCGCAGCCCTTTCGAGCACCTTCGGCGCCGCAAACCCTGGCGCCGCGCTCACCCGAACTCCGGCTGCTGCGGCGCATCGGGCTCGTCGATCCTACGAGTCTCGATGACTACCGTGCGCACGGCGGTTATGCGGCGCTGCGGCGTGCGCTGTTCCTTGGACCGGAACGCGTGCTCCGCGAGGTGAACGATTCCAAGCTGGTGGGCCGCGGCGGAGCAGCCTTCCCGACCGGGCGCAAATGGGAGGCCGTCGCTCGTTCGCCGGTGCGTCCGCACTACCTGGTGTGCAATGCCGACGAATCGGAGCCCGGCACGTTCAAGGATCGCGTGCTGATGGAGGAGGATCCGTTTGCTCTGATCGAAGCGTTGACGATCGCGGGTGTTGCGACCGGCTGCGAGGTGGGCTTCCTCTACATCCGCGGCGAGTATCCGCTCGCGACGTCCAGGCTTGCCGGCGCGATTGCGCAGGCGCGCACGCGTGGCCTGCTTGGCGACACCGTCATGGGCGAAGGCGTACGCTTCGACATCCAGCTTCGCCGCGGCGCCGGCGCCTACATCTGCGGCGAGGAGACGTCGCTCTTCAACTCGATCGAAGGCTTTCGCGGCGAGCCACGGAACAAGCCGCCGTTCCCGGTCCAGTCCGGGCTCTTTCACAAGCCGACGGTGGTCAACAACGTTGAAACGCTGGTCAACGTGCTCGACATCATCTCGTCGGGCGGCCCGGAATTCGCGACCGTCGGCACCGGTGGATCCGCAGGGACGAAGTTGTTCTGCGTGTCGGGCTGCTCGTCGCGTCCGGGCCTCTACGAGGCGCCGTTCGGGATCACACTGCGCGAGTTGATCGACCTCGCCGGCGGCGTTCGCGACGGACGTCCCTTGCGCGCCGTCCTCCTCGGTGGCGCGGCCGGCATGTTCGTCACGCCGGAGGAGCTCGACATGCCGCTCACGTTCGAGGGGACGAGAGCAGCCGGCGCCACCCTTGGCTCCGGCGTCATCATGCTCTTCGACGATACGATCGACCTCGGTGACATCCTCCTGCGCATCGCTTCGTTCTTTCGAGATGAATCGTGCGGGCAGTGCGTCCCGTGCCGGATCGGCACCGTCCGCCAGGAGGAAGCCCTGCATCGCCTGAGAACGAATGGCAGCATCAACGGGATCGAAACGGAGCTCGCGTTGATCAACGACGTCGCGCAGGTGATGCGCGACGCATCCATCTGCGGCCTGGGGCAAACCGCCGCGAGTGCGGTCCAGAGCGCGCTGCGCAAGCTGCCGATCTTCGTCCCCGGAGGTGCGTCGTGACGCCCGCCGTTCCGCTCCCGCTCGTCCGCGAGGTCGAAGTCACGATCGATGGGCGTCCGACCCGCGTGCTCGAGGGCGCCACCATTCTCGAAGCGTGCAAATCGATCGGCATCGAGACGCCAACGCTCTGCTATCTGGAGACGCTCACGCCGGTCAACGTCTGCCGCGTCTGCGTCGTCGAGGTCGAAGGGGCGCGGGTGCTGGCGCCGGCCTGTTCACGCCAGGTCGAACCCGACATGGTGATTCATACCGACTCCGAACGCGTGCGCCTCAGCCGACGGCTGGTGTTTGAACTGCTGGGATCCTCGGTGGATCTCTCGCTCGCGACGCCGGAGTTCAAGCGGGACATGGCTCGCTACGGCGCCCGACCTGAACGATTCAATGCGGATCACCGGGCGACAGTGGCGCAGCCGGTGAAGGTCGATAACAACCTCTACGTCCGCGATTATTCGAAGTGCGTGCTCTGCTACAAGTGCGTGGAAGCGTGCGGAACAGACGCGCAGAACACGTTTGCGATCGCGGTCGCGGGGCGCGGCTTCGGCGCCGCCATCGCCACCGAGTTCGACACCCCGCTGCCGGACTCGGCGTGTGTCTACTGCGGAAACTGTATCGGCGTGTGCCCGACCGGGGCGCTGATGTTCAAGTCCGAGCACGACATGCGCCAGGCCGGCACCTGGGATGAGTCGAAGCAGACCGTCACCGACACCATCTGCCCGTACTGCGGCGTCGGCTGCACCCTGCAGCTGCACGTCCAGGACAATTCGATCGTCCGTGTCACCTCCCCGATCGACCACGACGTGACCAGCGGGCACCTGTGTATCAAGGGACGATTCGGCTGGCAGTTCGTCCAGAATCGTCCGCCTTCTTGAACTATCCTCTCTGCGTGTCCGAGTCTGATATCGACATCGCCCAGCGCGCATCCCTCCACCGCGTCACCGCCATTGCCGCCGGCATCGGCATTCCCGAAGACAGCCTCGAGCCGTATGGCCATTACAAGGCCAAGGTCTCGCTCGAGTTCATCGAGACCATCAAACATCGTCCCAACGGCAAGCTCATTCTGGTCACTGCGATCAGCCCGACGCCGGCAGGGGAGGGCAAGACGACCACCACGGTGGGCCTCGGTGATGCGTTCAACAAGATCGGCAGGAAGGCGATCATCTGCCTCCGCGAGCCAAGTCTTGGCCCTGTCTTCGGGATGAAGGGCGGTGCGGCGGGAGGCGGGCACGCGCAGATCGTGCCGATGGAGGACATCAACCTCCACTTCACCGGCGACTTCTCCGCGATCGCGCTCGCCAACAATCTTCTCGCCGCGCTGCTCGATAATCACATCCACCACGGCAACGCGCTCGGCATCGACGTCCGCAGGATCCAGTGGCGCCGCGTCGTCGACATGAACGACCGCGCCCTGCGTGCGATCGTCTCGTCGCTCGGCGGCACCGGTAACGGCTATCCCCGCCAGGACGGCTTCGACATCGTCGTCGCCTCGGAAGTGATGGCGATCTTCTGCCTCGCCACATCCCTCACGGATCTGAAGACGCGCCTCGGAAACATCGTCGTGGGATACACTCGCGATCTGAAGCCGGTACGCGCGAGTGACTTGAAAGCGCACGGTGCCATGACCGTACTTTTGAAGGACGCCTTCAAGCCGAACCTGGTCCAGACGCTCGAGAACAATCCCGCCTTCGTCCATGGCGGTCCGTTCGCCAACATCGCTCACGGATGCAATTCCGTAATGGCGACCTCCACCGCGCTGAAGCTCGCCGACTACGTGATCACCGAGGCCGGTTTCGGCGGTGATCTCGGCGCCGAGAAGTTCGTCGATATCAAGTGCCGGAAGTCGGGTCTCCGTCCTGATGCGTGCGTGATCGTCGCGACGATCCGCGCGTTGAAGTATCACGGCGGTGTAGACAAGGCAGATCTTGGCCGGGAGAATCTCGAGGCGCTCGAGGCCGGGCTCGTCAACCTGCAGCGGCATGTGCAGAATGTCCGTCTCCACTACGGTCTGCCTTGCGTCGTCGCGATCAACCATTTCACCGCCGACACCGACGCGGAGACCGCGCTGCTGAAGCGGCTGATGGAGCCGTCCGGCGTGCCCGTCGTTCCCTCGACG
Source organism: Acidobacteriota bacterium (assembly GCA_013817065.1). Taxonomy (GTDB): domain Bacteria; phylum Acidobacteriota; class Vicinamibacteria; order Vicinamibacterales; family 2-12-FULL-66-21; genus JACDCA01. The sequence goes on along the minus strand of JACDDJ010000003.1, from coordinate 2,553 downwards.
CACTGGGCAAACGGCGGGGCAGGTGCCGTGGACGTCGCAAACGCGGTGATCGAGGTCATCGGGCGTGACGAGAACCAGTTTCGGTTCGTGTACGAGGAAGCCCTGCCGCTCTGGGAGAAGATGCGGGCGATCGCGACACAGATCTACGGTGCCGCTGACATCTCGGCGGATGCTGCGGTGCGGACGCAGGTCGCGCGACTCCAGGAGGACGGCTACGGCCGCTACCCGGTGTGCGTCGCCAAGACCCAGTATTCGTTCTCGACCGACGCCAGGCTCCGCGGCGCACCGTCAGGCCACATCGTCAACGTCCGCGAGGTCCGGCTCGCCGCCGGCGCCGAGTTCGTCGTCATGATCTGCGGTGATGTGATGACGATGCCGGGGTTGCCGAGGATCCCGGCGGCCGAGCGCATCGACCTTACTGATGATGGACGGGTGGTGGGACTGTTCTGATGCCGCTCGACTACCGCATAGACGCCGCCAACCGAGTCGTGACCATCACCGGCGACTATTCGGACGGTTCCGGATGGCGAACGATGCTCGGCGCTGTCGCGAAGGATCCTGACTATCGCCGCGGCTTCGGCTTCCTCCGCGACGTCCGTTCATCCGAGCATCCGGTCGATGCCGCCACCGTCATGGCTATCATTGCCGTCGTCCGCGAGTTCTGGGACGTGCTTGGCGTGACGAGAGCCGCGATCCTGACGCGGCGGACCGTCGACAATCCCGCGGTCATGGCTCACGCGCTGGCGGAGGAGGAGCACCTCGCGATTCGCGCCTTCAACTCGTATGAGGACGCGCTGCGGTGGCTTCGGGACGGCTGATCGGATCCTCTACCCTCCGGCGTGCGAAGTGAGAGTAATATTGCGCTTCAGCAAGGCAAGCCGTCGCACTGTGATTCGAACGAGAAAGGTCCGTCTGTGGCAGACCCCGTAGTTGCTCCTGTTCGCGAGAGCGATCCTCGCGAGCCTGAACTCCAGGCCCAGATCGAAGACATCCGCGGAGCTCTCGAGGAGTGGCGCCGCAAGCGCGAGTACTCGCAGGCGACCGAACAGCGGCTCGCCAGGATCACCGTGCAGTGCGCACGGATGGTCGAGACGTGGCAGCAGCTCGAACAGCGCCGGGCCGTCGCACTCGCCGGCATCGCTGGCGGTCTCGAGGGCGGCCTCGAGATCGGGGCTGGCGAGAACGCCCGGGATACCGCAGTGGGTGCGCGCCTCCACGCCCTGGAACGCACCATCGAGCATGAGTGGGAAGCGCTGCCCGAAGGCGACGAGCGAGCCACCCTCGCGGAAAGCTGCGTCGCGGCCGCCGAACTGACGCTCAAGGGCTTTGCGCGCGCCGAAGCGCGGTTCACCGCGCTCGAGCAGGACCTGCAAACCCGGATGGACCGGCTGTCGCGCGACCTCCAGGCCGTTGTCTCAGAGCTGCGCACCTCCAGACCGCAGTCCCTGCCGGGAGCGGCACCGGCCTTCTCGCTCGAGAGCGTGATGCGGATCCACGAGGAGCTGCGCGAGTCCGATCCGAATGCGCCGGCTGCCCAGGAATCGACGTCCGCGACGGCCACGACCCCTGAGCCGCTCCCGGCACCACCGACGACCCCAACGCCGGCGCCGGCATTGGCGTTGACAGAGGTCACAGACCGCGCCGAGTCCGCCGCAGCTCTCGCGGCGCGCGTGGAATCGCTGGAGCGCGCTGTCAGCACCACACCCGAGGCGGCGCCGCGCAGCGGAGGCTGGCGTCCGCTGCACGCAGGATTCGCTCTCGTGGCGGTGCTCGCCGCATTCGCACTTCTCGGGTGGTGGATGCAGCGGCGCGTTGACGCGAGTCTGTCAGAAGCGGCCAGTCGCGTCGCTGACGCGGAGCGTCAGAGTGAGGCGACCAGCGCCACGGCCCGACAGGAAGCCGCCGCAGCGCGCGAGGAAGCCGCGCGCCAGGTCGCGGACGCTCGACAGTCCGCGGCGCACGCCCAGATCGTCGGCAACGTCCTCGCTGCTCCCGACCTCCTGCGCTACTGGCTCCGAGCCTCCGACGCGACCTCGCGGGCGTACGCGCAGGTGCTCTTCAGCCGCTCTCGAGGGATGGTGTTCAGTGCGTCACGGCTGCCGGCACCCGGGGGCGGCAAGACCTATCAACTGTGGCTGGTCTCGGCCGGCGGACCGGTGAACGCCGGCCTGGTGACTCCGGACGCTGAAAGCCGCGTCACGCTGGCCACCGACGTGCCGCTCACCACGCAGGGCCGTGTGTCAGGCGCATTCGTCACGCTCGAGGAGGCAGGCGGGTCAACCCAGCCTTCAAGAAACCGGGTGCTGATCCGGGTGGAAGCGGCAGCCGCTCAATAGCGCGGGCCGGCGTCTGCATTTAGGTGGTGGTTACGCCCTGGGTGGGCACTTTTCCATTTTCCATCTACCATCCTTTAGCGCTTCGGGTTGCCGATCACGCGGATCGTTTCACCCGAGCTCACCTTGATGCGCTGGCGGTCGGTCGCACCGGTTGGGTGCGTGAACGTGACCGTGTGCTCGCCGAGCGCGAGCGACAACGGCCCGAGTGGCGTACGGC
>JACDDJ010000166.1:3678-8377 GCA_013817065.1 Acidobacteriota bacterium | reverse complement strand
GCCGCAGCCAGTGGATCACCACCCGGCAGCGCCGCCGACACCCCCAGCGCCGACGCCGGGCGTGCCGCTGGATCGGGGGCCAGGCAGCGCATGACGGCGCTATCGATCTCCGGACTGAGGCCGCGCGTGAGCGCCGAGGGCGGCACGATCTCCGCCTGCTCGCGGCGGCGGATCAGCTCGGCGAGATTGCTGCCTTCGAGGGCACGCTTGCCGGTGAAGATCTCGTAGAGCACGAGGCCGAGCGCGTAGATGTCGCTGCGCGCGGTGACCTCCTGACCGGCGAGCTGTTCCGGCGCCATGTAGGCGGGCGTCCCGGCGCGCAGCGCTTCGCCCGATACGCCGGCAAGCCCGAAGTCCGTAATGCGAACGCGGCCGGTGCCGTCGAGCATGACGTTCGCTGGTTTGAAGTCGCGATGAATGACGCCGCGCTCGTGGGCAGCCGCGAGACCCGCGCACACCTGCCGCGCGATCTCGAGGCCGCGCTCCTCCGGAAATCGGCCGATACGGCGGAGCAGCGAGGCGAGGTCCTCGCCATCCACGTATTCCATCGACAAAAAGGTGTGCCCTTCGACCTCGTCGATGTCGTAGACGCGGCAGACGTTCGGGTGCGACACCTGGCGCGCCATTCGCACTTCGCCGTGCAGCTGCGTCAGTCGGGCCGGATCGCGATCGACGTCCGGCGGCAGGAACTTCAGCGCGACCTGCTGCCCGAGTTTCAGGTCGTCGGCGCGGAACACCTCGCCCATCCCGCCTTTGCCGAGCTTGCCAACGATGCGGTAGCGACCGCCGAGGATGGTGCCTGGAGGGAAGCGGCCGTGATCGATCGCCCCGGACGAGGCGAGCCAGCCGGACGAGTTGCCGGTCGGTGCCGAACTCGTCGGATACGCGGGGCCAAGCCGTGTTTCTTCTTCAGGTGGCGGTGTGGACATGCGGCACCGGGCATTCTAGCTGAACTGCCGTATACAATCGGGTGGTTTCCCCGCTTTGTCCCCCCGGGTGGGGCCACCCGTTTCCTAATGACCACTGATCACGAACTCCGAGCCCGGCTGGCGCTGGCCGAAGAAGCACGGCACGCCGCTGAAGCGGCCCTGGCGGAGCTCGAGCGCTCCGAACGCCGTTACCGCGACCTGGTCGAGAACCTGCTCGACGTCGTCTTCTCGCTCGATCTGCAGGGCCGCGTTGAATACGTCAGTCCGGCGGTCGAGCGGTTCGGCTACACCGCCGCCGAGCTCACCGGCACGCACTTCACCGACACCTTCCATCCCGATGACCGCGCCGCCGGCGAAAACGCCTTCCGGAACACGCTCGCCGGCGATGATGATCCGGCCGAGTTCCGGATGATCGACAAGAACGGCGGCGTGCGCTATGTGCAGGTGGCGGCGCGTGCTGTGTACGACGGCGGCCGGATGACCGGTCTGACCGGCGTGGCGGTTGACGTCACGGAGCAGCGTCGGGCCGAGGAGCAGCTGCGTGTCGCTCAGCGACTCGAAGCGGTCGGCCGTCTCGCCGGTGGCATCGCACACGACTTCAACAACCTGCTCGTCGTGATCCTCGGCTTCGCGTACCTCGCGCTGGATCGCCTCGGCCCGAATGATCCCGGCCGCGCCGATCTCGAGCGGATCTGCCGGGCCGGCGAGCGCGCCGAAGAATTGATCCGCCAGTTGCTCGCCTTCAGCCGGCGCCAGGTCCTCAAACCCGAGGTCATCAACCTGACCGAAGTCGTCCGCGGCGTGGAGGCGATGCTGCGGCGGGTTGGTGGTGAGACGGTGATCTTTACGACCGCGCTTCAGCAGGATCTTCCGTCGGTGCTGGCCGATCCCGGTCAGATCGAGCAGGTGCTGATGAACCTCGTCGTCAATGCCCGGCAGGCGATGCCTGGCGGCGGGAGCCTGAGCATCGAGACCGTCGGGCAGATCTCCCCGGAGGGCGGCTCGATCGTCGTGTTGCGCGTGCGCGACAGCGGGCAGGGCATGGACGAGGCGACGAAGGCGCAGATCTTCGAACCGTTCTTCACGACCAAGCCGCAGGGCGAAGGCACCGGGCTTGGCCTGTCGACCGTGTACGGAATCGTGCAGCAGAGCGGCGGATCGATCAACGTCGACACCGGGATCGGTCGCGGCACGACCTTTACGTTGACGTTTCCTGCCGACACGAGCGGCACGGTGCCGGCCGAACGGTTCGCGCCGGTTGAACCACCCGTCGACGACTCCGCCGAAACCGTCCTCGTCGTCGAACCAGAGGACGCGGTGCGCGACCTCGCCTATCGGTTCCTGTCGACCGCGGGTTACAAGGTGATCGCCGTACCAAGCGTGCCGGAAGGCGAGCGCGCCTTCGAGGAGCAGGGCGGCCGGGTCGACCTGCTGCTGGCGGGGATGGCGCTGCCGGCGGCCGGTGGCGAGGAACTGGCATCGCGGCTGCGATCGGCGCGGCCGGACCTGCGCGTGCTGTTCCTGGCGGATTCGGGCTCGATCGAGTCATGCGAACGGGGCAGCGAGGCGACGTGCGGTGCGCCGGTGGTCCGCAAGCCGTTCACGCGGCTGGAGCTGTCGCGGCGGGTACGTGACGTCCTCGACGAGGTGAATGGGTGACAGTGACGAGGGTGACGACTGGCAGGACCGTCGCGCAGTCGCTGCGTCGCGGGCTGCTCGTGCTGCTTGGCCTGGGGCTGCTCGGGACGGCTGTTGATCTCGTGCTGCTCGACCACTACGAAGATGTCTGGCAGATGCCGCCGCTCGTGCTGAGTGGGGGCAGTCTGCTGATCGTCCTGTGGGCGGGCCTTGGCGGCGGTCGAACAGCGATCAGGGCGCTTCGAATCGCGATGGTGTTGTGCATCGTCAGCGGGCTTGCGGGTTTGGCGCTGCACTACAACGGCAACCGCGAGTTCCAGCACGAGATCGATCCTGATCTGGCCGGCTGGGCGCTGTTCAGCAAGGTGGTCACCGCCAAGGCGCCGCCGGCGCTGGCGCCCGCGGTGATGGCGCAACTCGGCTTGCTCGGATTGCTGTATACCTATCGACACCCGGAGTTCGAAGCGCGCATCGAATCACAAGAGGAGAAGTCATGAAGTTGTCGCTCGCATCACTCGCCCTTGCCGGCGCACTGCTCACTACTGTGCTCGGCATGCCGCCAGCCGCGCAGGTCGGGAAGCCAATGACCATCGTCGATGCGAACATCGCGCCCGAGAAGGAGCTGCTCGGCATGCCGCACATGAGTGCGGCGATTGTGAAGGGGTTGATCGACAAGCGTCCGTTCGCGAGCATTACGGACCTCAATGCTTACCTGCTGGGCCAGGGGCTTACCGCGCAGCAGGCGATGGAGTTCTATGGCCGCGCCTTCGTGCACATCAATCTGAACACCGCGACGCCGGAGGAAATCCTGCTCGTCCCCGGCGCCGGCAAGCGCATGGTGCGCGAGTTTGCCGAGTACGGGCCGTGGAAGACCTACGCGCAGTTCGACAAGGAGATCGGCAAGTATGTCGGCGCCGAGCAGACCGCGAAGCTGGCGCAGTACACCTTCATCCCGGTGAAGCTCAACACCGCGACCGATGCCGACATTCTCAGCATCCCGGGGGCCGGCAACCGGATGGTCCGCGAGTTCAAGGAGTATCGTCCCTGGAAGACGCGCGAGCAGTTCATGAAGGAGATCGGCAAGTATGTCGGTCCGAAGGAAACCGAGCGGCTGTGGCGGTTCGTGGTGATTGACTAGCCCGCTAAGTGGTTGAGCGGCTCTGATATACTGGCGACGCGCTCCAGATGTTCGTTTCCACAGTGGAGATTCCTAACCGATCGCTGTTCAGGCAGCCTGAGGTCTGCGACATCGCGCAGGTCCAGCTCTACGTGTTGCGAACGTGGGAAGCGGAGTTCCCGGACCTGGGTGTCGCAAAGACCGCGGGCGGGCCGCGGGTCTATCGTCGGAGTGACGTCGAGCGGGTGTTGCGTCTCAAGCACCTGCTGTTTGTCGAGGGCCTCACGCTCGCCGGCGCGCGCAAGAAACTCGCGACCGAGAGCGGCGAGGCGGCGCCCGAGGCGCCGAACGAGTTCGACGATCTGCTCGGCACCGACGTGCGGCAGCGGCTCGCCTCGGTGAAGAAGGGGTTGAAGGATCTGCACGTGATGCTGGCGCGTCAACCGCAGAATGCGGCAGCGGCGCCAGAGAGCTTCGAGTTGCACGAGCCGCCGCCGCCCCCGGCGAAGAAGACGAAGACGGTGACGACCAAGAAGAGGAAGTAGGGTCCGCCTTCGCCGCTCTGCGGGTTGGGCGAGAGGGATTTGAGAGGGCAGTAGTTTTGGTCCGCCTCGCCGCTCTGCGGCTTCGGCGAGACCGAATGTCGGTTCGGCGGGCCTTCGGGGCCGCTCTGGAAATTCGGGATGTGGCGCAGCCTGGTAGCGCACCTGACTGGGGGTCAGGGGGCCGCTGGTTCGAATCCAGTCATCCCGACCAATAAACGCAACAGAAACGGCTCGGCATCTCGCCGGGCCGTTTCTGTTGTAGGCAATCTTTAGGCAACTCCCCTTGGGGGGCGCTATGTGGGGGGCCAATCCTGACGGCCGTAGAAGGTGTTGCATACCGTAACGACCCGGATTGTTTCCTTCCCTAGATTGCAGAACGGATGAGGTTGTGCGATGATCTCGCTACCCCTCATGCACAACGAACCCCGGCCACCGGTGTCATCGGCCCCCGACGCACCGGCTATCGCCGA
>JACDDJ010000166.1:0-3668 GCA_013817065.1 Acidobacteriota bacterium | reverse complement strand
CGCCGATAAGCAGTGCTGCCCAAGCTGTCTCAGCCCCGACTTGCGCGCAGTCACGTTGACGAACTATGTCGTCTACATCCGCTGCGAGCGCTGCGCGCACGTGTGGAACATCGATGAGCGTCGTAAATCTCCGCGGGCTGGCGAGCCGCGGCGCTTCTAGATTCTCTTATGGCTCCTTACTCGTGTCCGTCTTGTGGCGTCATTGGACCGAGGCACGGTTCCGACGCCGATTGCATCGTCGCTCTACGACTTGAACTCGCCAAGCCGACCGGCACTCACAAGCGATCAGAGCCGCCACGGCAGAACGTCTCGCGATCTGACGCGGCCTAACCGGCGCCGACGTGCCCTCGCATCACACACGAGGCGCACGCCGTCTTCACGGCGCGATACCCGCGCGGCGCTCACCCGCCGCGAGCCTCTTCGTTCACCCGGACTGAGGGTGAGTCGAGGCTCGTCGCATGCGCCACGGGCGTGACTTCGAGGACCTGTTGCCGCGTCTCCGACAGTTCCTCGCGTTTCCGATGCAGGAAGGCGGCACACTCGCCGTCTGTTTCGCCCAAGTCGCGGGATAAATTCCTCGGCACCACACAGAACGCGGTCGAAAATGTCGTCCATTTGTCGATCGGCTTTTGTGAGGGCTTGGTCGAGAGTCATTTTGCTTCCTCACAACCAGACGCCACGCGTCGCGCGAGGCAGTCGGCGGCTTCGGCTCGGCCGCCTCCTGGTCCATCTGGCGCCCGGCAAGCTCCGGCCGCACCAGAAGGCCAGGGCCGTCGGGGTCGAGAGACAGCAATTGCTTTCCGGCGCGGAGCGCCTGATACCTGCCCGCTTTCTCGTCGTACCCGCCGTCGTAGGCGAAGCCGTCCTGCTCCAAGTCATAAGCGCCACCCCTCGCGGATGGCCGTCATCAGCACGTCGGCGTCCTTCAGCCGGGGCAGGTAGACGTAGCGCGGCCCATCCTGGAGAAGCTGTCGGATGGCGACGTGTCGGTTGTCTGGCCACAGCGGCACCCGGTCCACTCCATCTTCAATCGGACGACGCCAAGAGAGCGGACGGGCAGCGTCGTGGGTGTCGATGTCGGCGTGGCGGCGCGCAACGCTGCCGTCGAGCCATTCGATGCGGCAGTCCTGGAGGCGTTCGGAATGACGTCGTTCACGACCCTCGTGCCCAGCGATCCGGCATGAGGAACGATCGTGCGGTGGCTTGAGTTAGGACTAGCGAAACCGCCATTGTGCGGCCCTCGCGGTGGACGGGTTCACTTGTAAAGAGCGAGGCCGTGCCGCGCCCACCTTGCTAGAAGCGGCAGTCCCTTCGATCCCCCGTCAACCCGCCCGGGTAAGCTAGCGCCTCAGGGTTCCGCAGTGTTCCTTTAGTCTTTCTTCACGACATTGTTGCGGAGGCATTTATAGAATCCCCTCGCGTCCAAAACACCCAGAGTGGAGATCACAAGTGACCCTACACCAACGAATCATCGCGTCCACGCTCGCGTGCATCGTCGCGGCCGGCACCGTGGGATGCTCGACTATGAGAACGATATACCCGGTAAAGAGCCCTGCGCCAGCCAGCTGACACGCGCGCGCATAGCCGACGGCCCCCAGCTCCAAACGATCAGCCACGGCTTTCCAGAGCGGTTGACTCAAGCATCCACTTTCTGGACGAGCTCCGCCGCGCGTTACCGTTTCCGATCAAGAAGCTGCAATGCGACAACGGCTCGGAATTTCCGATCGCGTTCAAGTTGGCGGTGGAAGCGGCCGGCATCAAACACCGGTACATCAAACCACGACGGCCCCAACAGAATGGGAAAGTCGAGCGTAGTCACCGCGTCGACGGCGAGGAGTTCTGGAGCCGTCACGAATTCCAGACCGTCGCTGCGGCCGAATCGTCACTGGCGGGTCTGGGAGCGGCAGTACAACCACGAACGATTCTCGATGGCGGTGCAGGGCCGTACGCCCATGGAGAAGCTGCGCGCCGTGCTACTGGTGTCGTGCTTCCTGACAATCAGCAACATGCCCAGTGAGCGAGCACGCGCCCTTCACCAGCCGAAGGGCGCGCGCGCAGGGAACGGCGGAAGTGGAACGTTTTGGCGGGTCCCATCTTGACTAACCAGTACACGTTGACTTGCTCGCGGGAGCTGGCCTATGGTTCCGAATCAGATGAATGCATTATTTCCATATTGAAAGTAACGCCTAGCTCGTCTCCATATGATGCTTACGCGGCGTGACACCCTGTTCAAGCTCCCGCTGGCGGCGACGCTTGCCACCACGTTCGGCAGAATGGCACCCGAGGCCGTCCAGACGGCAGCGGAACAGGAGCTCTCGATTCACCTCACGGTCGTGAACCGGACCTCCCGCGCCGTCAGCTCCGTACCTGTTCGGCGCGGCGTGCCGTTCCCGCGTGGGGTGCTGAGCACGGCCGCCCGCCTCCGGCTGCGCGACGCATCGGGTGGAGTCGTGCCGATCCAGACGCGAACGCTGGCGACCTGGAAGGATGGTTCAATCCGCTGGCTGCTCGTTGACTGGCTCGCCACAGCCGGCGCCGGTGAGACGGCTGAGTACACCCTCCTATCGGACACCCGCCGAGCGGCTCCGCGGACGGACTCCCGGCTGCACATCGGCGAAAGCCATGACCACATCACCGTGTCGACCGGTCCGCTGCGTTTTCGCGTCAGCAAACGACGCTTCAGCCTCATCGAGGACGCCGCGGTCGGCACGACCGACGCCGCAGGTCGTTTCCGCGAAGGCTGGAAAGCGCTCGAGCCGGACGCCCGCCGCGACGCCGTGATTGCGATCGAGGAGTCGTTCGCCGACGCTGAGGGGCGCCGATACGACTTTGGTCTCGGTGGCGAGTGCCTGGCATCGCTCGGGTCGTACAGCGCCCGGATCGAGGAGTCCGGGCCGCTTTCGGCAGTCATCCGCTGCGACGGCACCTACCGCCTACGAGCCCTTCCGATTTACCGTGCGCCTGTTTTGCTCCGCCGGGCAGCCGTCCGTCCGTATCCTTCACACGTTTGTGGTGGCGCACGACGTCGATCAGGTCCGCATCAAAGAGATTGCGCTCCGCATCCCCCACAGCCTTGGGGACGGGGTGCGCCGTTTCGGCACCGACAGCGGGCCGGTGGTCGAGACGCAGCGGCCCGACGCACGGCTTGCGCACCGCGACCCGAGTCACTGGACGATCAGCGCCGGCACCGAGGCTGTCGCCACCGGCGCACATTCTCCGGGCTGGGGGGCAGCCCTCAGCCCGGACCGGCGGCGAGGGCTCCTGGTCGCCGTGCGGAACTTCTGGGAGGAGGCGCCCAAGGCATTGACCATGGGCGGCCGGGAAGCGCGCGTGTCGCTGTGGCACGGAGACAATGACGAACGTCTGAGCTTTCGCCGCTATTCGCCCGTCCTCCAGCGCGAGGAATACGAAGGCATCTACAGCGATGGTCTCGGCGTGGCCAAAACCACGGAGATCCACCTGTCCTTCTGGAGCGGCGAGGACGGCGGCGACAGTGTCGCGGCCGCGGCCGATGCGCTGCTGAAGCCGCTCCACGTGCGCGTGCCGCCGGCGTGGTACGACCGCTGCGAGGTCGCAGGCGGCGGGCTCGCCCCGGCGGACGCCGCGTCGCATCCTCGCGAGGAGCAGATGATGGCCGAGCTGCTCGCCTGGATGGAGCGGCACGTCGG
>JACDDJ010000165.1 GCA_013817065.1 Acidobacteriota bacterium | reverse complement strand
CTGTACGCGCTCTTCGAAGTGAGCCAGAGCGCAGGTGCTGCCAGGTCGCGCGAGATCATGCGGGTCTTCGACATCGTTCCCTTGGATCCGCGGTGGTCGCTGCCGAGCCGGCTCGCCGACAACCCGCTGGTGTGGATGATTGCTGTCAACGGCGCGATTGTCTACACACGGATGATGCCGCGAGACCTCAAGAGCGGGCGTATGAGCTTGGGCTCATCCCGTTCCTGCCGGCCGCGCGTGGAGACACTGATGGCCCTACGGTGACGCTCTCGCCTAGCAACCGTTCGTGGGCCAGTGGCGGATTGCCGCCATGGAGCTATGGGCTGCGGACGAATCTCGACCTGCTCGGCCGGGCGCATCTCAGTGCGCAAGTCCTCGCGGAAACGCACAGCATGAGGCGAGCATCAGTGCTTGTCTCGGACGGCCCACGGAGGCGCACGCCACCAGCTCGATGTCGTCCCCCTCGCCCTACACTGCGTGGAATTGTCAGATCGAAGGCGGCGATGGCTGAGGCGCCGGGCGCGAGCGATACGATCCGCGGTGAAAGTTTGCGTGCCGTGCCACGGCTGGTCGTGGCGCTCAGCATGAACGTGGCGATGGTCGTTCCCCTGTTGATGACGGTGAAACTCTGTTCTCTGCTTGCGCCGGCTGCAATGACGTTCACGGGAGTGAAGCGGAACTGTACCTCCACCGTCTGCGTGCGGAGCATGGCCGGAAACTGGCGCTGGACCGGTGCGCCCGCTGCATCGTGCCACTCCTCACCACTGCACAGGCCACCGCGGCCAGCGGCACAGTGCCGATGAAGTCCCGTGCCGCGGCGGGATCATCCGTCGTGAGTGCCAGCGCTGAAGCGTCGTGCCGGTTTCGTCCACGAGGCGAAAGACCGGATTGGCAGACGATACGGCGACGAGCGCCGTAGACGCGGCGGACCTTCCGAGCGAATCTGACGAGGGCGGCGGTTTGAAAAACCGCCGCCTCGCGCGAAGAAAAAGTGCGAGCAGCCAAGTCCTGATTTCACGTACACTTACCGTCTGCGGTGAGGTGGCCGAGTGGCCGAAGGCGGCGGTTTGCTAAGGCCGCGGGAATCACAGAACGGGCCGGAATCTTCGAGATTTAGGCCCGTTTTTATTGTTAGCTTGGTTGGCGTTGGCTGCCGGATGATGGTTATCGGACCACGTTTGGGCACACTGGAGCCGATGCCAATGTGTGCCTGTGAAGAACACGTTGTGGCCGGGTCTGGAGGTCCGACGATGAAGATTGAATCCGACGAGAAGGGGCTGCGTCAATCCGTCGAGCGGGGCGAATGGAACTCCGCCGCCGGCGGCAAGAGCGAGCGAACTCGCTACGCCCGCTACGCGAAGGCGGCGTTCCGCAAGGACCGGCGGTTGAACATCCGGCTATCGAGCAAGGACCTGGAGGCGATCCAGAAGCGGGCGCTTGCGGAAGGATTGCCGTACCAGACGCGCCTTCACGTATCTTCTCTGGTACAGTGACGAGCGCTTCGCACGAAGAACCCACGCATGACGGGACGAGCCGCTGGTGGGGCACCCATTTGATGGCGTCGCTCGCGCTGACCCCGCGCGGCCGCCTGCTGATCACCGCCGCGGCATCACCAGACCTCCGGGCTGCATCGAGGCGGCCGAGCGAGGTCGGCCGTTCAGCGGCTCCAGTCCTCGACGCGAAGCCCAGGGACGCGAATCATGTGACCGAGGTTTGCAGTGACGAGCGTCGCATCGAGAGCGAGGGCATGCGCCGCAATGGCGGCATCAAAATCCTCAATCCGCGTTCCACGGCGTTCCAAGGTCGCTTTGATGCGGCCGAACATCCGGCTGACGGCATCGGTCCACTCGGCGCGTGGGACTTCCGCGGAGATGAGATCGAAGCGCGCCTGCAGCGCCGCCCGGCGCTTTGAACGCGGCAGCCGTTCGATACCAAACGCGATCTCCGCAATCACCGGCTGCGGTATCGCGATGTCGGCCGGCGCGGTTGCGGCCAGTCGTCCGACGACGGCCGCGCTGCCTTTCATGAGCGCCGAAAGGGCATTGGTGTCCAGGACGTAGATCACAGCTCGCGCGGTTCCTTCGAGCGTCGCGCCTGTTTCACGCCGATGAGCAATTCGTCCACGGCCGCGCTCGTCTCGCGGTCCACGTGTCGCAGCCGCTGCAGGAATTCCGGTGCCCAGCCCGAACGCACGCTCACAGCCTGCTCCAGTGCGCGAACGACCAGTCGGTTTCGGCTGATGCCGAGCGCCTTGGCTCGACGGTCCACGGACTTAAGCAGCGGATCGGGAATGTGCACCGTGGTCGGCATGAATATGTTTATGAATATATCACCGCTGGCCACGGGATGCCCGTGTCCTCGGTCAGTCCCCCTCCCGAACCCGTTGACGAGTGGGCTCCCTCCTCGCTTGGACCGCCCGAACGATGTCTCCGTCCTGGGCCGACACCCAGACCAGGAGCCCGGTTGTATCGCGAGGTCACGATGCTCGAAGTCAGGAAGTGCTGCGCCGGTGGCGCGAGGGCGTGCCTTGTCGGGGTAATCGACGTCAATCAACGGTCTCCCGTGCTCAGGAGTTGTGCTGCCTCGCGAACATCGAGCAGTGCAGGGTCGGCGGCCGTGTGGGTCACCGCGTCCTCCAGCATAAGTCGGACTTCGCGAAACCTGCCCTGACGTTGCCGCAATCTCCAAGGCCGACGACTGCGCGCAAGATCAAGAGTCCCGCGCCTTGAGACCGCGCGATCTCCATTGCGCGGTGGAACGCCGCTGCCGCTTCCTCTGTGTGCTTCGGGCGGCGCGCCAGTTCCAGCTCGCCACGCAGCCGGTGCAGCTCAGCTTCGTAAAAACGCTCGCCGGTCCGAGCCGCAATGGACAGCGCCTCGTCGGTCAAACAGCGACTGTTGTCGGTGGATCCAGTGCGCAGGTGGGCGTCGGCGGCCATGCCGAGTAAATGGGGCAGGAACTGATCGGATCCGGTTCGGCGCGCACGGTCGATACCTTCTGCGATCATGGCGGCGCCGTCCTGCTGCGAGCCGTTTTCCACCGCCGCCCAGCCTTGAAACGTCATGCCCCAGGCCAGCAGCAACGGGAAGCTCTGCTCGCGGCAGAGCAGCGTCGCCTCAGCGGCGTAACGCGCCACCGCCGCAGCATCCCGCCGGAACTGGTGTACTCCCGCACCCAGCACCAGCGCCAGCGCCAGCGTGAACGGATGGGCGAGGCGGCGTGCGAGCGCCACGCCCTCATCGAGGGTGTGAACAGCCGCGTCGGTTCGCCCGAGCAGCGCCAGTGCGCGCGCGTCGAACATTCGCGCGCAGACGGCGGCATCGTGGTTGCCGTAGGAGGCCACGAGCGGAAAGTGATTCTCTTGCACGTAGAGGGCGAGTCCCGCCGCGGCGTGGTCATGCGAAGCCTGGAACTCCCCCATCGAGAAGCACGTCGCCCACATCGCGTGATACGCCTGGAGCAACAGCGGCGGATCGCCTTCCTTACGAGCCAACCTGAGGAGATCGTCTGCCACGCTGCGTGCAATGCCCAGCGATCCGCGGCCCCAATAGAAAAGCCAGAGGCCCCAGAGTGCCGGGAACAACTGTGGCGTGTCGCCAAGCTCGCGGCACAGTTCGCGCGCGCGCAGGTACATTGCTTCGACCTCGACGGCGCCCCAGCCTCTTCCCGCCATGAGCACACCGCCCAGCCCGATTCTCAGCGCGACCTCGTGCTCGTGACGCTCGTTCGAAACGGGGAGTGTTTCGAGCAGGGTGAGCGCGCGGTCGAAGCTGCGCCTGGCTTCCTCGATCGCGCTCCGCCGCACCGCCGTTTGGGCCGCCTGCTGCAGGTACGCGATGGCGCGCCGCACGTCGCGGCCCTCCTCGAAATGGATAGCAAGCCGGGCCGCCACCTCGCTCGACCGATCACCGTATGCCGCCTCGAGCCGCAACCCGATGCGCGCGTGCAACGTTGCGCGGCGCGTCGCTGACAGCCGGTTTTGAAGCACTTCTCTGTAGAGGGAGTGAAGGATGCGGAATCGTGCAGCCACGGTACCGTCCGGCCACTCTTCGATTCCCGAGTCCGCAATGAAGCGCATCTGACGCGCCATCGAGGCGAGAGGGCCCTCCACGTCACCGACATCGCGACCGGCTCCGGCCGCCACCGCCGCGCCGGAGCCTTCCAGGCCGACGATGCTGGCAACCTCGAGGACATCGAGCGTCTCCGGGTTGAGCCGCTCGAGCTGTCGCTCTATGACTCGTCGAACGTCTTCAGGCACGCCGAGAGTCACGGGACTCAGACCATCGCGGACGGACCATCCGTCGTTCTGTTTCACGAGCACGCCGTTCGCCACCAGATCCCTGAGAACATTTGCGGCGAATAGCGGGTTTCCGGCCGTGTGCGCGCGAACCTGCGAAGCCAGCCGACCGAGCGTTGCCTCGACGCCCGGCGCGGGCGGGTGCCGCCAGGCGACGTATCCGGCGAAAGCCTCGGGGTCGAGGCCCGTGAGCTCGATTTCGCGACAGAGTCCTTTCACCCGCAGCGCGTCCACGATTTCAGACACGACATTTGCCACGAGGCCTTCCGTTCGCCTGAACGACGCGATGAGAAGCAGGCGCGCGGCTTCCGGCCGTCTGGCGAACGCAGCGATCCAGTCGATGGTGGACGGGTCGGCCCAGTGCAGGTCTTCCAGCCACAGAACCAGCGTCTCTTCGACGGTCATCGCTTCAAAGGCGTCGGTCAACTCCCGCAGCATGCGGTCACGCGTCGCGCCGGCCGTTCGCCGCTGAAGGGCCGCGAACTGGGCGGGCGTCTGTACGGCGGGCAACTGCGCGAGCCATGTCGGCGCGCACTGCGCCAGCGTCGCGACGACCCGTGCGCCGTCAGGTTGCTTGCATAACCTGGTGAGCATTTCCAGTAAAGGTCGATACGCTTCAATGGCGCCGTACTGTTCGACGCAAGCGGCTCCAGCGACGTGAACAGCTGGCCCCGTCCTTTCCTCAGCGAGAAACGCGTTTATCACCGCGCTCTTCCCGATGCCGGGATCCCCGCTGAGAAAGACGACCCGGCGAGTCCCGGCCATCGCCGCCAGAAGGGACGCCCGCATCTGCTGCAGAACCGGGTCCCTGCCGACCAGGATCAGGTCCGTCCGGGAAAGGTCGGTCGCGCCATACTCGGGAGAAACGTTGTCAGCGCCTGCAATCCTTGCCACGAACCTGTAGCCACGACGATGAACCGTCTCGAGGTAGCGCGGCTCACGCGGGTCGTCGCCGAGCGCGTGGCGGAGCTCCTGGATGCAGGAGGTCAGAGCCGCGTCGCTGACGGCGGTGTCGGGCCAGACGAGATCGAAGAGCTCCTGCTTGGAGACGACGCGTCCGGCACGCCGAGCGAGCACGGAGAGGATGGCGAGCGCTTTTGGCGTGAGATGCACCTCGTTCGTGCCGCGCGTCAGGCCCTGGGATGGATCCAGGCGAAAACGGCCAAATCGAATCAAGTGGCGCTCCCACGAGATCCCACAGAAATCCCGGATCTCTCCCATTACTGCCGAGGGTGCTGGCGCGTATTATCCCCCCGGAATCGATCGCCACGCAAGGCGCCGATGAACCGACTGGTTAACACCAACAACGGAGCCCGCAATGAATCGAACTCTCCTCCTGGCGTGTGCCACAAACCTGCTGTTCTGCGTCGGTGTCGCCCGCGCCGACGTGGTCCGCGACTGGAACGCGGTCATGCAGACGACCGTCGCGGGACAAAACCCATTCGCACAGGCGCGCTTTGCGGCGATCACGCAACTGGCCGTGTTCGAAGCCGTCAATACGATTACGGGCGACTACGAACCGTACCTCGGCACCATTGAGGCTCCTGGCGGAGCGTCTGCCGAGGCAGCGGCGATTGCCGCCGCTTATCGGGTATTGAAGACGTACTTCCCCGCGAATGCCGCCCTCGACACCGCACGGGCGAATTCGCTCGCGGCAATCTCCGAGTCGCAGGCCAAGGCCGATGGCATCGCCGTGGGCGAAGCGGCGGCCGCCGGCATGATTGCGCTGCGCAGCGCGGACGGTTCCGCGCCTCCGCAGTTCTACGCGCCTTCTTCCTCGGCTGCCGGCGAATGGCAGCGCACGGCGGGTTGCCCTCCGGCAGGAGGCATCCTCCTTCACTGGCGCAATGTGGCGCCGTTCGGCATCGAAAGCAGTTCCCAGTTTCGGTCGGAGCCTCCGCCTGCACTCACGAGCAACGAGTATGTCAAGGACTACCGGGAGGTGATGGAGGTCGGGGATTCGGCGAGTGTGATGCGGCCGGCCGACCGTGCGGATGGGGCCCGATTCTACGCCGCCGTGCTCGCGGTCGCCACGTGGAATCCTGCCGTCAGACAGGTGGCCGAGGCGGAAGGCACATCGCTCTCGGAAAACGCCCGCGCCTTTGCGCTGCTCAACGTTGCGATCAGCGACGCCCTCGTCTCGGTCATGGAGACGAAGTATCACTACACGTTCTGGCGCCCTGAGACGGCAATTCCCGGATTTGTCCCCTTCATTGGCACTCCGTGTTTTCCGGGGTATCCGTCCGCCCACGCCAGCGCGAGCTATGCCGCGGAAGAAATTGCGCGCCGGATTTTCGGCGCGGGGGGGCACTCCATCGTGTTGACGAGCCCGCCGGCCGTGGGCGTAACGCTGACGTATAAGAGTTTCAAGGAAATCGCACGCGATATCGATGACGCACGCGTGTATGGGGGCATTCATTTCCGCTTCGACCAGGAAGCAGGGGCGGTGCAGGGCCGCGACATCGGAAAGTACGTCTACAAGAACATGCTGCGTCCAGTCCAGCAGTGAAGACCGCCACAGAGGCGCGGCTGCTCTGCTAATCAACCGGCTGGCATGAGGGCGCCACACCGGGCGGTTTCGGGTCCGTGAGGTTTCTACGGCACCGGATTCTCGTTGCCAGCCCGCGCGTGTGCCCGGAGTTGGTGGGCTGTCATGTCGAAATGGCGCGATTGTCGGTCGAATTTAACGATGGCGGCGGTTTTGAAAAACTGTTGCAGGGCGGGAAGAAAGAGTTCGATCAGGCAGGTGCTGATTTCACGTACTACTTAGCGTTTGCGGTGAGGTGGCCGAGAGGCTGAAGGCGGCGGTTTGCTAAGGCTGCCAGGGATCAGAGAACGGGCCTGAAATTGATGATTTCAGGCCCGTTTTTTGTTGGCACCTTGGTTGGTGTTGGGTGCCGAAGGATGGTTCTTGGACCGCGTTTCGGCACACTCTCGGCACAGTAGGACCGATGCCAATGTGTGCCTTGCCGGCACACGTTGTGCTGCGCTGAGATCAGTGAAGTACTTCGCGTGGGACGACGCGAAGAACGCGAAGCTCAGGGCGGACCGCGATATCGGATTCGGGGACATCGTCTTCCACATCGAGCGTCGACCTGCTCGAGATCCTGGAACACCCGAACCCGACCAGTACGCCGGCCATCGCATCATCGTCGTCCAACGCGAGGGCTACGTGTATTTTGTGCCGTGCGTCGAGGACGAGCACCGCGGTAAACCGGCAGCGCCGGAGCCGAGCCTGGAACCGAGGGTCGGTCCTGAACGGATCCCACTTCGGATCCATCGGTAGGAAGATCAGGTTCACATCTCGCGCGGCAAAGGCCCTTGTCGAGCCACTGAAACGCCGCCTCCCGTTCCCCCATGCCCGCGTACACGAGCGCACTTGCGTACGCCGGCACGTATCTCGTGGTGGCAGTCTGCGCCAACGTGTTCAGAATTTCGGCCGCCTCAGCGCGCCGGCCGATCTTCCCGAGAATGTAGCCGCGGACCGATAAGGCTTTGCTGTGGCCATGCTGCGAGAGCTGCGCTGCTCGCTCCAGAGCGTCGAGCGCGCGGTCGGTCTGCCCGAGCTGCTCGTACGCCTGACCGAGGTGGTAGTGGGCTATCCAGAAGTCCGGGTCGACGACGGTGGCTTGCCGCGCGTGTGCCGCAGCGGCTTCGAGATCCCCGGCGTGGAGCCGTTGCGGCCGGGCATCCCCGAGCGGCAAACGCACGACTACATCCGGCACGGCACCACCTGTTTGTATGCGGCGTTGCGGGTGCTCGACGGCGTTGTCCTGGGCGAGTGCCGGCCGAAGCGCACAAACGCCTTCGTGTCCCCTTCGCTGTGAGCGACGCCTCGAACATCGCGGCAAAGTCTTCGGTGTCGCTCATTGGAATGCTCCTGGATTTCAGAATCACGGCACTGCACTAGGCAGGCTAGGAGCGTGTCCGAGTAATCGCCTCTGAGATCTGAATTCATGGGCTGCGCGGCGTGCGAGGTGTACTCCACTGCGGGCGATGGCCAAAACCTACCGTCCCTATGTCCCCGAGCAGGATTTGCTGCTGCCGCCGAGTCTGAAGGACTGGTTGCCCGACGGTCATCT
>JACDDJ010000164.1 GCA_013817065.1 Acidobacteriota bacterium | reverse complement strand
AGGTCCGTTCGTGGCCGAAGGCATTTTGCAGGGCGGGATCGGCGCGATCGTGGCGTTGATCGCCTTGACCATCGCGTTCTATTTCGTCCGCACGAAATTCACCGCGCTCACATTTCTGGCTCTACCGATGGCGGTCATTCTGCTCTTGAGCGGGATCCTGCTGGGCTGCCTGGGCGGGTATGTAGTGGCGCGCCGCGTGCGCTAGCCGTTGACAGGTCTGGGGCTGCCGTTTACACTCGGTTTACCCAACCTATGATCCACGCGAGGAGTCGCATGGCACGCGTCAACCCTTATCGGGTGTCGATCGCCTCTGTCCCGGTACCCTCCGACTTTTATCGCAGGGAATTCATCCGACACCGAGAGTGTCTCGCGCAGCAGCGCGAGTACTTCTCGGAGCGTGCCATCACGGACGCCGATGAAGCCCTGGCGAGAGTCATCGGACAGCTCGAAGAGATTTGCGAGCAAGCCGACGCCGACCAGTTGATCGCGCGGCTTCTGCGTCAGTTCAATGCCGTCACCGGCCTCTCGGGCTGGTCCGACCCCAAGCAACTGAATTGAACAGCGCCTCGTAGCGCCACCTGCCGGAGCCGCGTGGCGATTTGTCCGCCCCGATGCCGCCCGGGCATTGTGCATACCGTGCATACAATGTGGCATGACACGCGGACGCCTATTCCTGATCTCCCTTGCCACCCTCATCGTCACACTGGGGCTCGGGTTTGCCTGGGGCGCGTCGGGCCGGTGGACAGTTGAGACCGCCCTCGAAGATTCGCGCCAGGAGATGGATCTGGTGGTCGCACGCAGCGCGCTGCTCGAGGCGATCAGGGTCGCAACACTGTCGGGGCCACGCTCACCGGCGAGGTGACAAACCCCCGACAAAAAGCGGTTGGATCGCGAGCGGTGCCACCATCATCGGCTGGAAGATCAACGGCGCCACCGCTGACCAGCGGGCCGCATCCGCCGGAACATCCAGCCAGAAGGCCTCGGCCGCCGATGAAGCTCGTGCCCGCGGAACGCTGGCCGCTGCAACTTTGCCTTGCCGGGGTCCGAAAATGGATTCCGGCGTCGGCATCACGCGGGGCCGGGGGCGGACCGGAGTCGGCGCGGCCGCCGGCGGCACTGGAGCCTCGACCGCCTGCGGCCCGGCAAGGGGGGGTGCCGGAGCCGCAGGCGCCGTCTCCGCGACCTGTGGTGCGTGCACAGGCCTGGCGGGGGTCGATGGGCGCCACACGATGATCGAGACCAGCGCCACCGCCACGAGACCAACCGCCGCAAGACCGAACCGGAGCCCGTAGGTGCGCCGAGGCGGCGTGCTGATCGCGTGTGTAACGCGACGGCGAAGACCCGGCCGCGGATCGACCGCCGTCATTGTGCGGACCGCCTCGTCGATGGCGCCGTCGAGCGGGCCAGGCTTGTCGTAGCTACTCATTTGCATATCCCATTGCGGTGAGCTTTCGCTTGAGGACTCGCCGCGCCTCAGCGACGCGCCACTTCACGGTTCCAACCGGCGCGCCAAGCATCTGTCCGATCTCGTCGTAGGTGTGTTCGCCGGTCCCGGCGAGCAGCAGCGAATCGCGGAGCTTCCGCGGCAGCGTTCCAATCAACTTCCTGACGTCCCTCTGGAGCTCGTTCGACTCCATCACTTCGTCCTGCGCCCTGCGGCTGGACGGAACCCGCTCGATGATGTCGAACATGTCGTCGCCCGCTTCGTCACGAGAGGATGAGGCGGCAAGCTTCAACCAGCGGCTAATGGTCTGGCGGCGGTCGATGGCCTTTCGCCACGTAATCGAGAGGAGCCAGGTGCGGAACTGGGACTCTCCGCGAAAGCCGTCCAGCTTCTGCCACGCGGTCACGAACGCCTCCTGCGCGACGTCATCAGCCTCGGCTGGTGAGCCCACCGCAGCCAGCGCGGCACGGAATACGGCCCGCCGGTTACGCTCGACGAGTTCGCCAAACGCCTCCGTGTCACCGGCCTGCGCCATCCGCACGAGGTCGAGGTCACTGACCTCCAGGGGTCGGGTCACACGTTCTGTAGACTCGAGCGTGAGTTCCAGGGTTGGAAAAACTGGCTGGTACCTGCCGTCACGGTAAGATTCTCTGGATGTTGAACCACGAACAACTTCTCCGGCTGATGCGGGACAAGATGGAGCACCCGGCCACACCCCGGGAGCTGCAGCAGCGCCTCAAGATACCCCGGGAGCAGCGCGCCACCCTGACGAAGCTGCTCAAGGAACTCACCCGAAACGGCAGCCTGGTCGAGACGCGCGGCAATCGCTATGGCCTTCCCGATCGAATGAACCTGGTGGTCGGCAAGATCACGACACATCCGCGCGGGTTTGGGTTCGTGTCGTCGGAAGGCGCGGGGGACACCGGCTGGAAGGGCGATCTGTACATTGCCGGGAGCAATCTCAATCAGGCGATGCATGGCGACCGGGTCGTCGCGCGCGTCGAGCGTGTCGGCACCGACGGCCGCGCCGAGGGACGTATCGTCCGCATTCTCGATCGCGCATCAGCGACGATCGTCGGCAGGTTCGATGAGGACGGCTCCGGACTCGGGTTCGTCGTGCCGTTCGACCGCCGCCTCATCATGGACGTCCAGATCCCCGACGGCTCGCACGGCGACGCCAAACCTGGCGACATGGTGCTGGTCGAGATCACGCGTTGGCCAACGCCCGCGCGCGGACCGCTCGGCCGCGTCACCCAAGTGCTCGGCGACATCGACGAGCCCGGCGTCGATACCGAGATCATCATCCGCAAGTACGGAATCGGGGACGAACACAGTCCCGAGTCAGTCGCGGAAGCCGACAGGCTCGGCACAGTCGTTCGCGAGAAGGACCTCAAGGGGCGGACGGACTTCCGGCCATGGACGACGGTGACGATTGACGGCGAAACCGCTCGCGATTTCGACGATGCGATCACCCTCGAGAAGCTGCCGAACGGGAACTACTGGCTCGGCGTCCACATCGCGGACGTTGCCCACTACGTTCGCGAGGGGAGTGCGCTGGACGAAGAGGCCTACGAGCGCGCCACCTCCGTCTATTTCCCCGAGCGCGCCGTCCACATGTTTCCGTCGGAGCTGTCCACCGGCCTGTGCAGCCTGAACCCCCGGATCGATCGGCTCGTGCAGTCGTGCCTCATGGAGATCGACGCGAAGGGCGCCGTGGTCCGCTACGAGTTGCACGACGGGGTCATCAACAGCAACGAGCGGATGACGTACACCGATGTGAACGCGATCATTACCGATCACGATCCCGAGGTGACGGCCCGCTACGAGACGCTGGTGCCGCTGTTTGAGACGATGGGCGAGCTGTTCGAGGTCCTGAACAAGCGCCGCCGGCGCCGCGGCTCGATCGACTTCGACCTGAAGGAGCCGGAGATCGTCCTCGACGACCAGGGGATGGTCGAGCAGATCATCGCGCTCGAGCGCAACGTCGCCCATCGTCTGATCGAAGAGTTCATGCTGGTCGCCAACGAAACCGTGGCGCAGCACCTGCACGATCACAATGTCCCGACGCTCTACCGGATCCACGAGACGCCGGATCCGCTCAAGGTCGCCGAGTTCCAGCAGTTCATCGAGACGCTCGGCTACAGCCTCTCCACCGACGCTGAGAACATCAAACCGGTGCACTTCCAGAAGCTCGTCACCAGGATGCGCGGGACGCCGGAGGAGAAGCCGATCGCCTTCCTGATGCTCAGGACGATGCAGAAGGCTCGCTATGATCCGGAGAACTCTGGCCACTTCGGTCTGGCGGCCGAGAGCTATACCCACTTCACGTCGCCGATTCGGCGCTATCCCGACCTGGTCGTCCATCGCACGCTGCGCGAGTCTCGGCACCAGCAGATGGACCAGGCGCGCGAGGAGCAGCTCGTCGAGGACATGCCGGAAATTGCGCGGCACACGTCCGAACGCGAGCGGCGCGCCGCGGATGCCGAGCGCGAGCTCGTGCAGTGGAAGAAGGTCCGCTTCATGGCGGACAAGGTGGGCGACGAATTCGACGGCTACGTGACCGGCGTCAGTGCCTTCGGGTTGTACGTCGAGCTGGTCCAGCACTTCGTCGAGGGTATGGTGCACGTCTCCACGATGGCGGACGATTACTACCGCTTCGTCGAACGCTCACACTTTCTCAAGGGAGAGAACACCGGCAAGGTCTATCGACTCGGGGACCACGTGACTGTGCAGGTGATCAAGGTCGACATGGAACGCCGGCAGGTGGACCTGGGGCTGTCGGAGATCCTCGAGCGCGTTCGTGAGTCTGAAGACAATCGCGGGCCACGCCGCAGTAAGGCGCAGCCGAAGCGCGAGGAGCATCTGCGCGCGGCGAAAGGTGGCAAGCGGAAAGGGCGGCCGGGGAAGAAGGAGCGGACGCTCAAGAAGCGCCGCTGAATGGAAAATGGAAGATGGAAAATGGATGGACTCCGATAGATCAATCTCGTCTGTCTTCGTCCTTCGTCGATTCCTTGAAGTTCTTGATGCCCTTCCCGAGGCCGCGGCCGATCTCGGGCAGCCGGCTTGCTCCGAAGAGCAGCACGATGATGAAAAGAATAATGATGAGCTCGGGAATCCCGACGCCGAACATGTGTGCTCCTTCGCAGTGTGGAAACAGGGTGGATTCTATCACCCCGCGCCGGAACGGCAGGCTGGCAGGGGTTGGCCTGGCGGCGGCGGCCGCATTCATCCTGTTGGCAGCACCGACCCAATTGCGCAGCGCATCGGCTGTCGAGGCGGGTCAATTCACCTCGTCGGTGAATCTCGTCGAGGTCTACGCCAGTGTCCTCGACGCGGCAGGGCAGCCTGTGCGTGGACTGCGGCAAGAGGACTTCGAGGTGATCGAAGACGGCGAGCGTCAGTCGATCGCAGCCTTCACCGCCGGTGATTTTCCACTGACCGTCGCGATTGCGCTGGATCACAGCTTCAGCATGGCGGGGCCGCCCCTCGCCGCGATGAAGCACGCGACGCGCAGCTTCCTCGGCGCACTTCGTCCAGCCGACGAAATAATCGTCCTCGGAATCAGCAGCCAGGTAGACGTGGTGGCGACGCCTCGCCAGGCACGGACCGAGCAGATGACGGCAGTGGACGCGCTGACCGCGTGGGGCACGACGACCTTGCACGACGCGATCCTCGCTGCCTTCGACAGCGTCGATGGCTCGCGCGGCCGGCGGGCGCTCGTAATCCTCTCGGACGGCGATGACCGCTACAGCGAGGCCTCGGCAGCCGAGGCCACCGCGAGGGCGCGCCGTTCCAACGTCATGGTGTATCCCGTTGCGCTCGGCAGGATGCGGCCGCCGCTCTTCGCCGAACTCGCCACCCTCACAGGAGGTCGTTCGTATCACGCTCGCGAGCTCCAGGGCCTCGACCAGACGATGACGGCGATCGCGGAGCAGTTGCGCGAGCAATACCTGATTGGCTATTCACCGGTTCGGGCGCCGGTGAGCGGCGCCAACGAGTGGCGCTCGATCGAGGTGCGCGTCAAGAAACCCGGCGTGTCGGTGCGTGCGCGCGACGGCTACTACGTCCGCTGAAGGGACTTAGCGCGACGCGAACAGCTCGGACATCATACGAACCTCGAAGGTCCGCAGCAGCCGGCCACGCAGCGTGTGATACGGCTGTTCGCCGGCAACGAGGTCAGCCATGACCGCGCGAATGCGCCCGCTGCGCTGCAGCGATGAAATGAGCAGGGCGATGAAGCGGGGACGATAGAAGCGCGCCTTCAGCCGCGCCGCGGCGATCAATTCCGGGTAGATCGCGTCACTCAGCCGCTCGGCATATGCGGCGGCCGGGTCGGCACCTTGCAGAAGGCTTTCTGCCGCCAGCTGTCCCGACCGCAGGGCGAAAAAGATCCCTTCGCGTGTGATCGGATCCACCAGTCCCGCCGCGTCTCCGACCAGCATCCAGCCGTCACCCGACGGCCGTTCGGCGCGCAGTGCCCCTTCGGTGAGCGACGGAATCGGCCAGCCATACCGCTCGCGCGTCCCGCCGCTGACGTTTGTGTCGATCCACCGCGCGCAGAGCTCGAGCAGCGGCGCGGACGTCGCGACGTCCGCCTGGGCGCAGATACCAACCGCAAGATGGTTCGGGCGCGGGAATGACCACAGATAGCCGGATGGTTCGTCCACGAACGCGATGTCGATCTGTGTCGAGGTGACGCCGTGGACGTAATAGCCCGCCGCAATTGAAAGGTCCCGCCGGCCGAATGGTGACGCCACGCGGCGGCGGACGAGACTGCCCGGGCCGTCCGCGCCGATCAGAAAACGCGCTGCGACCGGCTCACCGCGTGTGGCGAGTCGCCAGGCGCCGCCCTCGCGATGGATGTCGATGGTCCGGGACGGGACCATGACCGCACCGGCGTCCTGCGCGATCTCGACGAGCCGGCTGTCGAAGGATCGCCTCGATGCGACCGCCAGCCGCAGCAGTCCAGCGGGATCAGCCAGTTGCACGGTCGCAGTGCGGTCCAGATGCGCGAACCGCGCCGACTCAATGGGGACGCCGCCAGACAGCGCCGCGACCGAGGATCCCACCAGCGCAAGCGCACGCGCCGGGATCCCGCCTCCACAGGGCTTCTCGCGCGGGTGGCTGTCGTCGAGCAGCGCCACCCTGGCGCCACCACGCGCCAGGTGAAAGGCCGCCCGCGATCCGGCCGGACCGCCGCCCACGATTGCCACGTCAAACATTGTCAAGACGTCCATTCTGTGGGAGGCAGCGTCCTAAGCAAGTGACGGATCCAAATGCAAAGGGCGCCCTGCAGGAGTTTAGTTGAGGCATTTTTGTTGCAGGCTTGCGGACGGTAGCCGAAAAGCCCAGAATGACCTCTAGTTCCGCTTACAGCCCCGAACAGACGATGAGCCAGGAAACAACGACCGGCACCAGCCCGAATGCGCGATTTCTCGCGGGGGCCGTGGCCTCCTCTGGAGTCGAGGTCAAGCGGGCAGGAAATGCGACGCTCGCGTCGATTCTGGTCCATGTCGGCTTCGTCCTGCTGGCGCTGTTCGCCATTGCAAACCCACCTGCAGCGCTCTCGCCGGAACCCGAGGAACGGATCCCGAACGAGATCGTCTGGCTCGATGTGCCAGGTCCGGGTGGCGGCGGGGGCGGCGGCGGCAACAAGATGCCCGACCCGCCTCGCAAGGCCGAGTTGAAGGGCGCGGAGAAAGTGACGGTGCCGGTGACGAAGCCGGCCGCGCCGATTGCCAAGGCCGACCCACCGCCGCCGGTGCCGCAGATCCAGATCCCGGCGCAGCAGACCGCAACCGGGGTGGTCGAGCTTCCGGGCATGGTGTCGAACGTCCCCACCCCCTCGGTGCCGTCACAGGGCAGCGGTGTCGGGGGCGGCGCCGGTACGGGTTCTGGCACCGGGGCCGGCTCCGGCCAGGGCTCAGGGCTGGGGCCCGGGTTCGGCGGCGGCACGGGCGGGGGAGTCTATCGGCCCGGGAATGGCGTCGAGACCCCGCAGGTGATCCACGAGGAGAAGCCGCTTTACACCGCCGGTGCGATGCGTGCGAAGGTCCAGGGGATTGTCGAAGTCGAGGCGGTCGTGATGCCCGACGGCACCGTCGGACAAGTGCAGGTCGTCCGCTCGCTCGACGACCGCTTCGGGCTGGACGAGAAGGCGATCGAGGCGGTCAAGCGCTGGCGCTTCCGCCCCGGTACCCGCCAGGGCAAGCCGGTGCCGGTGCTCGTCAACATCGAGCTCACCTTCACCTTGCGATAGGCCGCGCTTTCGCGCGGCCGATTGAAGGTCAACTACCAACGCCCAATTTCCAACGCCCAAGAGGGCACATACGCGCAACTTCATTCGTCTTCCTCCTGGGGTGCGGCCGCCAGACCCGGCGGTCACGTTTGGTTTAACCAAGCGGGACGAATGCCGGGACGGAGGCGGCCTCGTAGGGCGAGGGATAATGCCGGCTTGAGACTTCTCGGACAAATGGCGCTGGTGGCGCTCGTCATCGGCACGTCTGTCGCCGCGGCATCCACGGAGCGAGTGACCGCATCCCTCGTGCTCACGAGTGCAATCGCCTGGGCATTCGTGCCGCTCATTCAACTTGGCACAGGGCTCTGGCTAATACGCGGCGCAGCGACAGGACGCCGAACCCACGCCCTCGAAGCCTACTTCGATACCCACCGACCGTGGTCACTGTTCATCCTGGCGTTCCACGCAGCGATCCTCGTGTGGCCGTCGTCGCGCGGCTTCGCCCTCATGTTCGTTCCGGCTGCGGTGGTGCCGATCGCGTTGACGGCGCTGGCTCTAACGAGGCTGTGCAGAGAGGTCCTCGGGGCGTCAGCCGGGGCAGCGCGCCGGATGGTGGTGATGCACCAGTTGATGACCTGTGCCGTCGCGGGCGCTTACGCCGCCTGGGCCAGTGCGTATCTGCCCCGGCTGGTGGGCCTCGTCCGATGAGCGCA
>JACDDJ010000782.1 GCA_013817065.1 Acidobacteriota bacterium | reverse complement strand
CACGCCATGGTTTCCTGCTCTGATCGCGGTACTGGCACCTGCTGCGGGCGGCAAAGAGCGCCGCCCGTCGTGCACGACGCCGCGTGCGCCGCGCCGAAGCTGTGGCTACTGAATCGATTGCTGGTGCAAGGGCTGCGGCGACACGGTCGTCCGTGACGTCTAGTGTGGGGAATGGCCAGAAGAAGGATTCGGGGGACAACCTCATTTCTCGAGGTCGTCCCCCAGGTCGTCCTCTGCTGTTGGTATCAGGCGACGTCAACCAGGGGAGAGAGATGGAGGTACTGCCGTGTCAGCTCGACGCACTCGACCTGCCCGTGACCGCGCTCGATGTTGTCGGCGATGAGACGCGATCCGGCCAGCCCAAGGGTGTTCGTCGGGTCGTCTAGCCACTGCCGATAGAGGGCCTGGAACCGCGGCGCTCGATAGCCGCACAGTAGGGTCGCATAGCGCTCGCTCGAAGGTCGGGCTCCGGGCTCGGAGAGCCGCTTCCGCTCGGCGAACAGCCACTCCAGCGTCTCGACGTTCGAGGGCTCCAGCGGTGTGGCCAAGTGCTCCCGCGCGGCGTGCAGGTACGCCAGTCGCGCCTTCGAGGGCTGGCGAGGCAGGAGCAGCCGGATGGTCCAGCGAAGCAGCACTCGGAGCAGCGCCGAATGCCGCAGGAGGAACATCCGGAAATCCATCGGCGACGGGCGCGTTGCCAGGTAGACGAAGACGTGCGGCTCGCCGTACGGCTGCATGCCGATCGGGAGCTTGTCCGGAAAGTACCGCGCGGTCTTCGCGGGGCCGTCGCCGAACAGCAGGTGCGGGTACTCGCGCTGGTCCAGGCGATCGGCGAGATGCCGCACGAAGTGACGACGCTTGTCCATCGACGGGCCGAGCCAGACGAACTCGCGATCGTCCAGCACGGCATCCAGGAGCATCACGCGCTCGATCATGCGTCCCTGTGCCGTCGGCTTCCGGAAGCGGTTGTCCGGCTCACCGATGGCCGTCCAAAGCGGCTTGTAGTGGACGTGGAACATCCGGCCGCGATGGAGCTTCCCTGTCGCGATCGGCGTGGCGAATCGCCGCTCGACGAGTGTCTTGATGAAGTCCGTGCTCTTCTGGCCGTGGACGATGCCGGCGAAACCGCAGTACTGGCGCTCGACGAACACGCCGGAGTGCAGCAGCACGTTCAGTAGGAATCGCGTCTGGCGCTCGGTGAAGCCGAATGCCGCGATGGCCTCCAGTCGCTGTGCTGTGGCCAGCTCGATCGTCCAGCGGTCGGGCGGAGGCGGCAGCGTCATCGGATCAACTCCTCCGCGATTCGTGGATGCGCGGTACGCCGGCCGCCGCCACCGCGTCCGCCGACCATTCCGGTGACAACGGCATAACACCGGAAGCCCGACTTGGCGGCGGCCCCGGCATGGGCGCCGCGATAGTGCGGCGTCACGACCTCAATATCCTCGCGCTGAGGCCAGCCATCGCGATCGTCGTACTCGATCCGGGCATCAGGAAAGTGGACGTGCCCGTCGTCGTACGGCAGTTCGTGCTCCCGCGCCCACCGCGCGATCTCTTCGGGCTCGCGATCCGGCCGACCGTCACAGTCCTTCTTGCCGCGATTGCGCTCGTGCAGGAACCGCTGATACTCGCGCTTCAGCTCGTAGTCGAAGACCACCCGCCGAACCCGACCGCCCTGGCCGCGGAGTCGCTCCTCAGCGCGCTGGTAGGCGCGATAGACCTTCGTGTCGTGCGTCAACTCGCGCGGCTTTCTGAGGCCCGCGTAGTACGTCTGTCGGGGTTCGTGGCTGCGCTCCGGGCATTCGAAGCGGTTGGCCTCGAGGAGGTCTCGCCCGCGCTCCGTCAGGACGACGGCGCGATCGTTGGAGCAGAGCGGGCTCGTCCGAATCAGTCCTTCGTTTTCGAGATGTCGAACGCTTCGACGAGGATTATCGGAATCATCGCGCAGGTCGTGCAGATCGCCTTCGGACACGACCCGAAACGCGCCGGTGGTCGCCAGCATCCGGCTCTCGGTGTCGTTGATCTCGTAGACGCGGTCGCGCTCCCGAACAGGTAGGCGCTCACGTTCGCGCGGAAGATCCAGATCTCTTGTGAAGAGGTCGCGTGGATCGCATTCCAGGTTACGGTCCCGATCGCTGCTCCCGCGACTGCCGAAGCTGCGGTCCCGCGAGGTGTCACGATCGCGATCGCCGCTGCGCGGATCGTACCTGTCCCACATACTTCCTCCCGATCGCTCCTCACAAGAGCCACAAACACCATCATTCAGGCGCATGGGCCAGCTTCTGCAACAGCGGTTCGAGTATGAGCAGACCCGCGCGAGGCCGCAATTCATCCTCGGGCCTCGTAGGGTGGTGTCCGGTGCTGTCGGCGGCCGTGTCGCGC
>JACDDJ010000781.1 GCA_013817065.1 Acidobacteriota bacterium | reverse complement strand
AAGACGCGGTGGCGGAGCATGCCCTGGATGGTGACGTTCTTCTTCATCCTGGTCGTGCCACTGGGCATCGTCAGCATCGTGCTCGTGATCCTGCAGCCGATCGCCGTCGGCGCCTGGTGCACGCTGTGCCTGGCGAGCGCGGCCCTGATGCTGGTGATGATTCCCTTCACCGTGGATGAAGTGGTGGCGATGGGACAGTTTCTTGCGCAGAGCGTGCGCGAGGGCAAGCCGCTCTGGCGCACGTTCTGGGTCGGCGACACGATGGAGGGCGGCGCCGCCGATGACAGGACACCGCGGTATGGAGCACCCGCGGCGCAGATGATCTCGCCAATGGTGTGGGGCGTGACCGCGCCATGGACGCTGGTGCTCAGCGCTGGCGCCGGCCTGTGGCTGATGTTCGCGCCCGCCCTGTTCGGAAGCCAGGCGACCGCCGCTGATAGCGACCACCTGGTCGGCGCGCTCGTCGTCACGGTTGCCGTCATCGTCATGGCCGAAGTGATTCGCGCCGGCCGGTTCATCAACGTGCTGTTCGGTGCCTGGATTGCCGTGGCCCCGTGGGTGCTCAACGGCGCCACTTCCACGTCACGATGGAACGGTGTCATCGTCGGTGCGGTCCTGATTCTCCTCAGCATTCCGCGCGGCAGGGTCCGCGAGCGCTACGGGAGCTGGGATCGTTGCGTTGTGTGAAACAGACGGAGAGGCCAGAGGCGGTACTGACATGGATCGAACGCAGGATGTGGTCATCGTGACCGGAAGCAGCGGTCTGATTGGCTCGGCGACGGCCGCACGATTGGCCGAGCGTTTCGCGGTGGTGGGATTCGACAGAGCGGGTCCTCCGCATCCGCCGCCGTCAGCCGACTGCGTGTCGGTCGACCTCACGTCGGACGACAGTGTTCGAGAGGGGCTGAGTCATGTCCGCGATCGCTATGGCGAACGTATTGCGTCTGTCGTTCACCTGGCCGCCTACTACGACTTCTCAGGCGAACCCAGCCCCAAGTATGAGCAGGTGACAATCCGCGGTACTGAGCGCCTGCTTCGGGGGCTGCAGGCGTTTGCCGTGGGCCAGTTCGTCTTCTCCAGCACGATGCTGGTCCATGCCCCGTGCGATCCGGGGCAGCGGATCAACGAAGCGTGGCCGCTCGATCCCCGGTGGGCGTACCCAGAGTCCAAAGTGAAGACCGAACGGCTGATCGAGACCGGGCGCGGTTCGATCCCGGCCGTGCTGTTGCGCGTCGCGGGCGTCTACGACGACTACTGCCATTCGCTTCCGTTGTCGCATCACATCCAGCGGATCTACGAACGCGCGCTGACCAGCCACGTGTTTCCGGGTCACATCTCGCACGGGCAATCATTTCTGCACCTGGATGATCTGGTCGACCTCCTGTTGCGGCTGATTGACGCGCGTGCGGCGGTGCCGCCGATTCTGCCGCTGCTGGCTGGCGAGCCGACGACGGTTACGTACGATGAGCTTCAGCACACGCTGGGTCGCCTCATTCATGGAGAGGAATGGGATACGCGTGAGATTCCAAAGAGCCTCGCCAAGGCGGGTGCCTGGGTGCAGGACACGCTGCCGGGCGCCGAGGACCCATTCATCAAGCCCTGGATGATCGATTTCGCCGGCGATCACTATGCGCTCGATATCACGCGGGCGCGGACGCTCCTGCATTGGGAGCCGCGGCGCTCCTTGAACGAGACGTTACCCAGGATGGTCGATGCGCTGAAGGCGGATCCCATTCAGTGGTATCGGGAGCACCAGTTGTCCGGCCCGCCGCCGACTGAGGAGCCGGCGCGGGAGCGGAAGAACCGATGACGCGGGAGGACCCAGGCATGTCGTCAATGACAACGGCGCTGCAGACGGCCCAGTTCGGCGTGATGGGCTTGGGCGTGATGGGCGAGAACCTCGCGCTCAACGTGGAAGACCACGGCTACCGGGTGGCGGTCTGGACGCACTCCGCCGGGAAGGTGGATCGCTTCACCCAGAAGAACCGTCAGAAGAACGGCGCTGACCGGCAATGGGTCGCGGCGAGAACGCTCGAGGACTTCGTCCGCTGCCCGGCTACTCCCTGCCGCTGACGCTCACCGCCGGCGGGCGTGGCGGGATGATGGGAGGAAGCATCGGCGGCATGATGCCAATAGGAGGCTCCTGCTCTCGATGGTCGTCAGCGTAGCGCTCGTGATTGGGCTGCTGGTCGCCGTGCTCGGGAGCGTCGATCGAACGTAGGAGGAATGCTGTGAGTTCAGGAGTCCTGACCTGGCGCGACACTGAAGGATGAGGGTGAGCCTTACTCTCGCCGCGTTCCTGACGACGCTGGCCTTCCATTTTGCGTGGGAGATGCTGCAGGCGTCGGCCTTCGAGGAGTTTGCCGCCACCGTATGGGAG
>JACDDJ010000780.1 GCA_013817065.1 Acidobacteriota bacterium | reverse complement strand
GAACAGGAGCGCACCACAGCCGCGCGAGATCCACCACGCGACAGGCAGGCCGACCGCAAGGCCGAGGACGGGTAGTGGGTCAGTTTTAAACTGACCCACTACCAACAACGACGTCTGCTTTGTAACTGCACTCACTTCGGGGCGTGCTCGAGCAGCTGCCGGATCATCTTGTCAGTCGTGGCTCCATAGTCGGCCTCGTACTTGGCCAGCAGCTCTTCCCTCGTCGGATCCGCGCCCTTGGCCTGGCGCTCCCAGAGGACCGAGAGCGTGGCGAACGGTGGAACAAGCAGGCCTATCGCATGGAAGAAGTTACAGACGTTGCCGATGACGGTCTGGGCTCCGTCCGAATCGCCGGTGATAACGATCCCGCCCACCTTCCCCTCGAGGCCCGAGGGGCGGCCGGCCATGATGTGGTCGTGCAACTCGTCCAGCCGCTCGATCACGCGTTGGACCAGTGATGACTGGTTGTTCCACCAGATCGGGGTCGCCAGCACGATGATTGGTGCATCGAGCAGCTTCTGGAGGATGCCCGGCCACTCATCCCCCGCACCCATATCGGAGTAAGTGCCGGCCGGGATCTCGTGATCGACCAGCCGGATGATCTCAGGCTGGATGCCGCTCTTCTCCATCCTGCGGGCGAGGAACTCGCACAGCACCTCGGTATTGGAGAGACCCGTCCGTTTCAGCGTGCCGAGCAGAATGATTGCTTTCACTTGACCTCCATCAGCGTAAGGCCGCCCCACCTTCAGCGTCCGTTCCCTCGCACCCTCAGCGTAAGCTTTCCGCACCCTCTGCGTCAGCTCCCCCGTATAATCAGCCTCCCGTTCTAGCGAGGTCCGAATGTCCAGATTTGCATACCGCCTGCTCTGCCTCCTTGCCGTCGCCGTTGCCATGACCCACGCGCCGCTCGCTCAGAGCCGGACGCAGAACGACAAGGCGGCCGCGGACGCCGTGAAGAACAAGGGCCTGCCGCTCCTCACCGAGAGGACGATGGCGTTCACGACGTCGGAGGCAACCTGGCTGTCCCTCGATCTCTCACCCGATGGGAAGACGATCGTGTTCGAGCTGCTGGGCGATCTCTACACGCTGCCGGTGACTGGGGGCGAAGCGACGCGCATCACCAGCGGGCAGGCCTACGACATGCAGCCGGCATTCTCACCCGACGGCAAGAAGCTCGTCTTCATCAGCGACCGGAACGGATCCGAGAACGTGTGGGTCGCCAACGCGGACGGCTCGAAGCCGCGCGCCATCACGACGACCGAACGCGACAGCTACATGTCCCCCACCTGGGCACCGGATGGTGAGTACGTGATCGCTGCGAAGGGTGCGCAGCTCTGGATCTATAACGAGGCCGGCGGCTCCGGTGTGCAGATGACCGGCGTGCCGGCGACTCCGCCTCCCGCTGGCGGCGCCGCTGGAGCAGCGCCCGCGATCCTCGGTCCGGCGTTCGGCAAGGACCCGCAGTCGATGTGGGTCAACGTCCGCGGCAGCGTCCGCGCCGGACTGACGACGCGCCTGGTCGCCGACGAATCGCAAGCCGACTACGATCCGCACATTCCGCTGCGCAGCTCCGCGCGGGTGGTCGGTCCGTATCAGATCGCGCAGCTCGATCGCGAGAACGGACGACTGCTCGTGCGCACTCACGAACACGAAGGCGCGTTCAGGCCGATCCCGAGTCCGGACGGCAAGTGGCTCGTCTACTCGACGCGTTACGACTCACGACAGGCGCTGAAGCTGATCGACCTCTCCACCGGCGAGGATCGCTGGCTCACGATGGACGTCCAGCGGGACGACAGCCAGGGCGGCGGTGCGCGCGACCGGGACGTCTACCCGAAGTCGGCCTTCACACCAGATTCGACATCCCTGATCACGAGCTACGGCGGCAAACTCTGGCGCGTCGCCGTGCCGGCCGGGACGGCAGTGGAGATTCCCTTCACCGCGAAAGTGGATCAGAAGCTCGGTCCGCTCGTGAAGTTCGACTATCCGATCGACGACGAAAAGCTCGAGGTGTCGCAGATCCGCGGCGCGCGGCCCTCGCCCGATGGCAAGCGGATCGTGTTCACGGCACTGGACCGGTTGTGGATTTCGGATCTGCCGCAAGGACGCGGCACGAAGAAGGAGAAACCCGCGGCGGCCGGCGATGCGGGAGCGAAGCCGGGCGGAGACGAGAAGCCACCAACGGATGCACCCGACCAGCCACGCGCCGACGCCGCGCCGACGCCGGCGGCCGACGCACCCGCGAAGCCCGCCCCCGAGCCATCAGGCCCGTCGGCGACCATTCGGAATGCGCGTCGGCTGACGAGCGGCACCGACGTCGAGCATGGTCCAGTGTGGTCGCCGGACGGCCAGTTCATCTCCTACGTCACGTGGAATGACGATGACGG
>JACDDJ010000163.1 GCA_013817065.1 Acidobacteriota bacterium | reverse complement strand
GATCGGCCCCGGGTATTTCGGCGCGATGGGCAACCGGCTCGTGGCAGGCCGCGACCTCGATTGGAATGACGCGTACACGAAGGCGCCGGTGGTCGTCGTCTCCGAGGGATTCGCGCGCGAGTACTGGAAGGATCCGGCGCTGGCGGTCGGCCGCCGGGTGCGGAATACGCCGAAGTCGCCGTGGCTCACCATCGTTGGCGTCGCTGGTGATGTGCGAGACGACGGGGTGACGAAGGCGGCGCCGACAATCATCTACTGGCCGGTGGTGGTGCAGGACCTGAGGCAGCCAGGCCCGCAGGTCCGGCGCAATATGGGCTACGCGATCCGAAGCGAGCGCTCGGAGTCGCCGACGCTGCTCAAGGAAGTCCAGGCGGCGGTCTGGGCCGTGAACCCAAGCCTGCCGGTTGCCGGCGTGCAGACGCTCGAGGAGATCCAGTCGGACTCGATGGCACAGACCTCCTTCGCGCTGGTGATGCTCAGCATCGCGGCGGGGGTGGCGCTGCTGCTCGGGGTGGTCGGGATCTACGGCGTCATCGCCTACATCGCGGCCCAGCGGACGCGGGAGATCGGGATCCGGATGGCGCTGGGCGCGGCGCAGCGTGACGTCAGCTCACTGTTTCTTCGGCACGGACTGGTGCTCTCGGCGATCGGGATCGCGATCGGCCTCGCCGGCGCGGCGGGTCTGACCCGGCTGATGGCCTCGATGCTCTTCGGTGTGAACCCACTCGACTGGGTCACCTACGCGGCCGTTGCGGCGGGGCTTGGCGCCACCGCCCTGCTCGCCAGCTATCTGCCAGCGGCGCGCGCGGCGCGGATGGATCCGTCGGAGGCGTTGCGCGCCGATATCTAGCGTCTACCAGACGTGATGGCGGCACACTATACAGATGATGCCGTTGACCCCGCTGACTATCGACGAATTCGAAGCGATCGCGCGCGAGCGGATGGAGCGCTCCGCCTACGACTATTACGCCGGCGGATCGGGCGAGGAGCGGACGCTCGCGGCCAATCGTGAGGCCTTCAACCGCATCCCGCTGCGCCCGCGTGTGCTGATCGACGTCAGCCAGATCGACACGCGGACGACGGTTCTCGGTCAGCCGCTCGCGCTTCCGGTGATGCTGGCGCCAACCGCGTTCAACCGGCTGGCGCACGCCGACGGCGAGATGGCGGCGGCCCGCGCGGCGCGCGCCGCCGGAACGATCATGATCGGCAGCACCCTGTCGACCTGTGCGCTTGAAGACGTCGCCGGCGCATGCGAGGGCCCCCTCTGGTTCCAGCTGTATGTCTACAAGGACCGTGGCTTCACGCAGGAGCTCGTCGCGCGGGCCGAAGCGGCCGGCTATCGCGCCCTCGTGCTCACCGTCGACACGCCGCTGCTCGGCCGGCGATATCGCGATGTCCGCAACAACTTCGTGTTGCCGGAAGGGATCACGATGAAGAACTTCGAGGCGGCCATGAAAAGCATGACGAGCGCGGCGCGCTGGGGTGCCCACTCGTCCTTCTCAGCCTACGTGCACGACCTCTTCGATGCGACGCTGTCATGGACCGCGCTGGAGTGGCTGCGCACGCAGACGCGCCTGCCGATCGTCGTGAAGGGGATCATGACGGAGGAGGACGCGCACCTCGCCGTCAGCGCCGGGGCTGACGGTGTGATCGTGTCCAATCACGGTGGACGTCAGCTCGATGGGGCGCTCGCCTCGATCGATGCGCTGCCCGAGGTGGTCGACGCGGTCGCCGGGCGAGCCGACGTCCTGATGGACGGCGGCATCCGCCGCGGCACCGACGTGCTGAAGGCGCTGGCGTTCGGCGCGCGTGCGGTCTGCATCGGCCGTCCGTACCTGTGGGCGCTCGCGGCCAATGGCGAGCAGGGTGTGAGCGACGCGCTGCGAATCCTGAGGGACGAGCTGTCGCTTGCGATGGCCCTGAGCGGACGACCGACCATCTCGTCGATCGACAGCTCCCTGGTCCAGAGACGTCCGCCGGTGGGCTAGCAGGCTTGTTTGGGAGTTGGGAGTTGGGAGTTGGGCGTAGGGCGTTGGGCGTTGGGCGTTGCGCCGCCTACCTCATACCGGCGTTGACCAGGATGATCGCCATCGCGACCTGCACCGCCTTGACGTCGGCCTTTGGTTCGACGGTCACCGATTCGTCCAGCGCGTGGGCGCGCTCGCCGGAGCCCTGGCCAATGGTAATCGCCGGGATCCCGAGGCTCATGGGCACGTTCGCATCCGTGCTGCCGCTGTCATACGTCGCGGATAAGCCGAACGCCTTCACGACGGCGCTCGTGGCCTGCACGAGCGGAGTCGTCAGCGCGGTCACGCCGCAGGGACGGTCGCCGATCATTTTCGGGTCGGCGGAAATCGGACCCTGCTTCGTCGATCGCGCCTTGTTCTCTTCGTCCACCGACGCCTTGACGATGCCGAGGAACTGCGCGTCCAGCTTCTTCAGCTCGCCGCAATCGGTAGACCGCATGTCGATGACCATCGCGGTTTCGAAGGGGATCGAGTTCACCGACGTGCCGCCGCTCACGGCGCCGACGTTGTAGGTAGTCTTCGGTTCACGCGGCACCTTCACCTGCGCGAATTTCGCGATCGCATTGCTCATCGCATACGCCGGATTGACGAGCCCGAATGCACCGTAACTGTGGCCGCCTGGGCCCTTGAACGTGACCCGATAGCGGCGGCTGCCCACCCCGCCGTGCGTGATTTCACCCTGGTCGGCACCGTCGATCGCGATGAACTGCTTGATGCGGTCCTTGTACTTGCCCTTCTGGAGCAGGAATTTCACCCCGCGCAGGTCCCCTTCCCCCTCCTCACCGACGTTCCCGACAAACAGAACGTCGTTCACCGTCTGGAACGCGCCGGCGTTCATCGCGCGGATCACCGCCAGCATCAGCGCGGCGCCGCGCGTGTTATCCCCGATTCCCGGAGCTCTCAGCCGGTTGCCCTCGCGCTTCACCTGGACATCCGTCCCCTCCGGAAAGACGGTATCGAGGTGCGCAACGATGGCGAGCATGTCGCCGCCGCCGGAGCCTTTGCGCACACCCATGACGTTGCCTTCCTGGTCCATCTCGACGTCGGTCAGGCCGGAGCCGCGCAGCTTCTGGAGATACGCCTTGGCACGACGCTCTTCCTTGAAGGGCGGAGCTGGTATTTCGGTGAGCTCGATCAGCTCCTTCACGAAGCGGGCCTGGTCCGACTCGGTGAATGCCGCCGCGGTCTTGAACTGAGGGGAGTCGAGCACCTTCCGGACGTCGGTGGTCTGCGCGAATGCGCCGGCCGGCAGGATCATCAGCAGGGCGCAAAGAAGAACTCTGGAGCTCATTCCGGACATTCTACAATTGATCCCTGAATGCCCCACATCATCGTCGGCACTGCCGGACACATCGATCACGGCAAGACCGCGCTCGTGAAGGCGCTCACCGGGACCGACACCGATCGCCTGAAGGAAGAGAAGGAGCGCGGGATCACCATCGATCTCGGCTTCGCCAGTCTTGCGCTCGACGCCCGGACCACGCTCGGGTTCGTGGACGTCCCGGGGCATGAACGCTTCATCAAGAACATGCTCGCCGGCGTCGGCGGCATCGATGTCGTGCTGCTGGTCATCTCGGCGGAAGAATCGGTGATGCCGCAGACGCGGGAACACCTGGCGATCTGTTCGCTGCTCAGGGTGCAACGCGGCCTCACGGTCCTGACGAAGATCGACGCGGTGGAGCCAGGCATGGCGGATCTCGTCGAGATCGATGTCCAGGAATTCCTGAAGGGGTCGTTCCTGGAGGACGCCCCGATCGTCAGGGTCAGCGCGCGCAGCGGCGAAGGGATCCCCGGGCTGATAGACGCGCTTCGCGGGATGGCCGACACAGTTCCGCCCCGCGATGCCCAACAGATGCTTCGTCTTCCTGTCGATCGCACCTTCACAATGAAGGGTTTCGGACCGGTGGCCGCCGGAACGCTGATCGCGGGAAGCGTGCGACGTGACGACGAGGTGGAGTTGATGCCGGGGCGCAAGGCCGCGCGCGTCCGCGGTGTACAGGTGCATGGCGTCTCGGTGGACGAAGCGCGCGCCGGCCAGCGGACGGCCCTGAATCTCCAGAGGGTGGATCTCGAGGACATCGAACGCGGCATGGTGGTGACGCCCCCGGGTGTGTTCTCACCGACGTCGACCATTGATGTGGCCTTCGAGCTACTCGCGAGCGCACCGCATCCGCTGCCCTCCCGCAAGAGGATCCGCTTCCATGTCGGCACGACCGAGTTGATCGGTCACCTCGTCTTGCTCGGGCAGGATACGCTCGAACCGGGCGCTACATCGTTTGCCCGGATCCGACTGGAGCGGCCCGCCTTCGCCCTCCCCGGCGACCGCTTCATCGTCCGGCAGTATTCGCCGATGACGACCATCGGCGGTGGCGAAATCCTCGATGCGGCGCCGCCGCGTCGGCGCCGGAGCGATCCCTCGCTCGTGACCCGGCTGCGCGTTTTCCGCGACGGCTCGCCCGCCGAGCGGATCCTCCAGCTGGTGAGTGAGGCCGGGGCGTCAGGATTCGAGGTCGGTCAGCTCGTCACGAGATTGGGTCTGATGCCATCCGCGGCGCGAGAAGCCCTCGATGGACTCGTGAAGAGTGGACGCGGGAGGATCATCGCCGATGCCCCGTTCACCGTGGCGTCCGCAGAAGCATTCGACGCGCTGGCAACCGAGGCCGCTGCCACCGTCCGCGCGTTTCACAAAAAGGAACCGCTCGTGAAGGGCATCGGCCGCGAGGAGCTCAAGGCGCGTGTCTTCCCCACCGCCTCCGCCGCATTCTTCCGCGCCGTGCTCGATGATCTCGGCTCGCGCCAGGTGCTCGTCGTGGATCAGGACGTCGTGCACGCGCACGGCAGGACGATGACGCTGGAAGGCGCGGACGAGAAGCTGCGTACGCAACTGGCCGACCGGTTTCGTGAGTTGGGTCTGCAGGTGCCATCACCAGACGAAGTTGCCGCAGGCGCAGGCGTCGACCGAACCGCGGCGCGCAAAATCATCCAGCTGCTGGTGAAGGAGCGGACGCTCGTAAAGGTGAACGATTCGATGGTAGTGGATGGGGCGGCGCTCGACAAGCTCGTCGCCGACGTCCGCGCCCGGAAAGCCTTCAGCGCAAAACTCGACGTCGCCACGTTCAAGGAATTGACAGGACTGTCACGCAAGTTCGCCGTCCCGCTGCTCGAATACCTGGACGGTCAGCGCGTCACGCGGCGGGTCGGAGATGGGCGCGTGATCCTATAGGAACGGGGACACTCAACTTAACGCTAAGTTGTTGACGAAAGGGCGAGCGCGATGCGCTCGTCGTCAGGATCAACAACTTAGCGTTAAGTTGGGTGTCCCCGTTTTCGCTGCCTCTACACTCGGCAGGCCGGGTGCGGACATCCGCACCGCAGCTCCGTCATCCCCTTGGCGTCTTTGCAGTGCTCGCTGCAGTACTTGCCGTATTGGCCATTGGCCTGTACCTGGCAGTCGCAGCCTTCGTGGGCGCACTTCGCTCCGTTCATTTGTGCCTCCCTCTCTCCGGGTTTGCCGTCGCTCAAGTTTAGCGCGGTCCCCGGCCGGGCAAGCCCGTCAGTACTTCAACGCGCGGCAGCGCTCCCCGTCCACGCCGCCGCTGTCTCTGCAGCAAATGACTCGAACGATCGCGGTGCGCGGCCCAGCAGTTGTGTCTGCCGCGCGAGCGCATCCGGCGACGCCTTCAGCCCCTGCTGCTGGAAGTGGAGGTACATCTCGCGGAAGTCGAAGACCATCCAATGCGGCAGGTAGTTGACCTGGACGGCCTCCCACGCATCGAGATCGTCGCCGCCATAGCTGATCGGCTTGCCGAGGGCCGAGGCCCACGTTCTCGCGGTTGACTCGCCGGTCACGACATCAGGACCAACCAGGTCATAGGTCTGGCCTTCGTGCCCGCCGCTGGTCAGCGCGATCGCGGCCGCCTCGCCGATATCGCGCGTGTCGACACGCGACAGACCCGCGCTGCCGATCGGCTGGGGGTAGACGCCGTACTGCAGCAGGACGTCTTTGAACCAGTAGTCGTTCTGGTAGAAGTTATTCGGCCGAAGGATCGTGTAAGCCATGCCCGATTTCTTGAGCGCATCTTCGACGCCGATCTTCGACCCGAAGTGCGGCAGCCATGGCGCCTGGTCGACAGCGTGGACGGAGAGATAGACGACCCGTTTGACGCCCGCCTTGCGCATGGACGTCACCGCCATCAACGCCTCACTCGTCTCCGTCTGGCTGACGGGATTGAGCAGAAACACGGCGTCCACCCCGTTGAACACCTGCCGCACGCTGTTGACGTCGAGCAGGTTGCCCTCAACCGCCCTGGCGCCAGCCGGCAGCGGCTTGCTGGCATCCCGCGTCAGCACGCTTACATCCGCGTCGCGCTTCAGCAGTTCCTGCACCACCTGCGATCCCACCGTCCCGGTCCCGCCAGTCACCAGAATCTTCACGTCACGCCTCCAATCGAGTCATCAGTCAATCGAGCAATCCGCAATCCTCAATCGTCGCTGTCTCACTTCTCCAACGCCCATGTGGTCATGGCCCGCAGATTCTGGACGTTCGTGGTCTTGAGAGGATCCAGCAGGCGCCCGCCAATTTCAGCGGTCAGTCGCAGGATCGTCGCTTCGTCCACTACGAATCGTTCGCTGCCGTCCGGCAGTAGGACGCGGCCCGAAGCTGCCTGGATCCGGGTTTCGATTCCGATACTCGTGGCCAGGCGAGCGAAGAACAGACCGCCCGGCGCCAGCACACGCCACATCTCGAGCACCATGCCGCGAAAGTGCGCGAGGTCGCGGGCGAAGTGCAGGACGGCGCTCGACAGCACGACGTCCATCGAACCGTCTGGCCAGGGTAGTGCGTCAACCTCCCCCACTTGCACTCGCCCGGTATCAGCAGACGGAGCCAGGCGGGAGAACAATCGGGAGACGCTTGCGGCAGCGCCGGGATCACGATCGATGGCATGGACCTCGAAGCCGTGCGTGAGAAGGTAGGGCAGGTTCCGCCCGGCGCCGGATCCCGCATCCAGCACGCGCCGACGCGCATCGAGCCGTCCGCGCAGCAGCTGATCGAAGAGATAGATGTCGATGTCGCCAAACTCAGACCTGAGTTCAGCAGAGATCCCGGTCACGGTCGGCAGCATACCGGATTCCCGCAGCGCAGACAGTAGAATGGTGGCGCAGATGTCCACCATCCTTCAGCACCTTCCGGCGGGAGAAAAAGTCGGCATCGCCTTCTCAGGCGGCCTCGATACCAGCGCCGCCCTCCACTGGATGCGCGACAAGGGAGCAATCCCTTACGCCTACACCGCCAACCTCGGTCAGCCTGACGAAACCGACTACGACAGCATCCCGCGCCGCGCTCTGGAGTACGGCGCCGAGCATGCCCGGCTCGTGGACTGCCGTCAGCAGCTCGTCGGCGAGGGCATCGCCGTGCTGCAGTGCGGCGCCTTCCACATTTCCACGGCGGGCGTCCCCTACTTCAACACCACGCCCATCGGACGCGCGGTCACCGGGACGATGCTCGTCGGCGCCATGCGCGAGGACGACGTCAACATCTGGGGTGACGGCAGCACGTTCAAGGGCAACGACATCGAGCGCTTCTACCGCTACGGCCTGCTCGCCAATCCGAATCTGAAGATCTACAAGCCGTGGCTCGACCAGGCCTTCATCGACGAACTCGGCGGACGCGCGGAGATGTCAGCCTACATGACCGCCGCCGGCTTCGAATACCGGATGAAGTCCGAGAGGGCCTATTCGACCGACTCGAACATCCTCGGCGCCACCCACGAAGCGAAGGACCTCGAGCGCCTCGACACCGGCATCCAGATCGTCGACCCGATCATGGGCGTCGCGCACTGGCGCGATGACGTGGAGGTGAAACGGGAGACGGTGACGATCACCTACGACGAAGGGCAGCCGGTCGCGTTGAACGGGATCACCTACAAGGACGGCGTCGAGCTGATTCTCGAGGCCAACCGGATCGGCGGTCGGCACGGCCTCGGCATGAGCGATCAGATTGAGAACCGCATCATCGAGGCGAAGAGCCGCGGGATCTACGAAGCGCCGGGGCTCGCGCTCCTCTTCATCGCCTACGAGCGCCTGATCACCGGGATCCACAACGAGGACACGATCGAACAGTATCGCGAGAACGGCCGCCGCCTCGGACGGCTCCTCTACCAGGGCCGCTGGTTCGATCCGCAGTCCATGATGCTGCGGGAGACCGCGCAGCGCTGGGTCGCGCGCGCGATCACTGGAGAAGTGACCGTCGAACTGCGCCGCGGCAACGACTACTCGATCCTGAACACGACCTCGCCCAATCTCACCTACAAGCCCGAACGCCTGACGATGGAGAAGGGGGCATCGATGTTCTCCCCGCAGGACCGTATCGGCCAGCTCACCATGCGCAATCTCGAC
>JACDDJ010000779.1 GCA_013817065.1 Acidobacteriota bacterium | reverse complement strand
AGTAGTGACCAAGCGACAACCCACAGCCGAAGAGTGGACGGCACTGCGCTTCGCCTGGC
Organism: Acidobacteriota bacterium; assembly: GCA_013817065.1. Classification (GTDB taxonomy): domain Bacteria; phylum Acidobacteriota; class Vicinamibacteria; order Vicinamibacterales; family 2-12-FULL-66-21; genus JACDCA01. Next base: position 2,329 of record JACDDJ010000779.1, on the reverse strand, counting down.
GCGTCTGCGCGCACGTAAAATCCAACACCATTGTCTTCAGCGCGGGTGATCGAACGCTTGCGGTCGGCGCCGGTCAAATGAGCCGCGTCGACTCGGTGAAGATCGCTACGCTCAAAGCGAAGCCCGGGTCACTGCAGGGATCGGTGGCGGCGTCGGACGCCTTCTTCCCGTTCCGCGACGGACTCGACGTGCTCGCGCAAGCCGGCGCGACCGCGGTCGTGCAGCCGGGCGGATCGGTGAAGGACGGGGAGGTCATCGCCGCCGCCGACGAGCAGGGGATCGCGATGGTCTTCACCGGACGACGGCACTTCAGGCACTAGCGCATGGTCAGTGCCGATCGAAAGCCCTTTTCCATCTTCCATTTTCCATCTTCCATCCAGGCGGTCCTTTTAGCAGCGGCCCTGTCGCTGTTTTTCGTGGATCTGGGCGGCTCGGCCATCTGGGATGCCAATGAGGCGTTCTACGTCGAGACTCCGCGCGAGATGATCGAGCGGGGCGACTACGTCTTCCCGACCTTCAACTACGAACCACGCGTTAACAAGCCGGTCCTCAGCTACTGGATCGTCGCCGGCTTCTACAAGGTGTTCGGCGTGTCGGTTGCGGTGCAGCGGATCCCGATCGCGATCGGTGGAGTGCTGCTGGTTGTCATTGCGTTCTTCCTCGGACGGCTGGCGTATCCGGATCAGGCCGATCGAGAGACCGTGATGAAGGCTGGGCTATGGGCGGCGCTTGGACTTGCCGTCTCGCCGCGCCTGCTGATGTTCTCGCGGCGCATCTTCATCGACATCTACATCACGCTCTTCATGGCGGCGACGCTGTTGTTCTTCGCGCTCGCGGAGCGTTATCCGGAGCGGCGCCGCCTGTTCCTGGCCTTGATGTATGTGTCGGTTGGCCTTGGTGTCCTCACCAAGGGCCCGGTCGCGGTGGCGCTGCCAGGGCTCGCGTTCCTGATCTACCTGGTCGTCCACCGTGAACTGCGGCGAGTCAGGCAGATGATGATCCCTGCCGGGATCGCGATCGTGCTTGCGATCGTGGTGCCCTGGTACGCCGCCCTTTACCAGCGCGACGGCTGGACGCATATCACGTCGTTCTTCGTGGGTGAGAACCTCGGACGCTTCAGCGACGGGATCGGCGTCGACACCGACCGCGGGCCGTTCTTCTATCTCGGCGTCCTGTTCAGCGACGGCTTCCCCTGGGCGTTCATGCTGTTTTCAGCCGCCACCCTCTGGTGGCAGCAGCACCGAGCACCTCGCAGCACTCAGCACTCAGCACCCCGTAAGATCCAGGGTCTCTTGTTTATCTGGATCCTCGCGATTACCCTGTTCTTCTCGTTTTCGGCGTCGAAGCAGGATCTCTACATCTATCCGGTGATGCCGGCGATTGCGGCTCTCGGGGGAGTGGCGATCGCGGCGAACGCCCGTGGCGCGAGGTGGTGCGCAGGCCTGGTGGCGGCGCTCTTCGCGATTGTGGGCGTTGGCATTCTCTATGTGTTCCAGCGAAGCGCGAACGTCTATGAACTCGAAGGGATCGTGCCGGTCGCAGCCGTCGCGATCCTCGGCGGGCTTGCGGCGCTTGGTCTGGCGGTGATCGGTCGATGGCACAAAGGCCTGCTCGCGTTCCTCGCGGCCGGCGTGCTCGTGAACTGGATCCTGGTCCTGAGAGTGCTACCAAGTTTCGAGAAGTACAAGCCCGTCCCGCAGATCGCCGCCTTCCTCGAGCCGCGGTTGCAGCCCGGCGATGTCGTCTCACATTACAGTGTCGCGCTGCCGAGCATGGTCTATTACCTGCGCCGCCATCTCGACGTGACCTACGACCGCGACACGTTCCTGCGGATCATGCAGCAGCCCGCCCGCGTCTACGGTGTGCTGTGGACGGAAGAGTACGAGAGGCTCCGGAACGACATCGGCGTGCCGACCTGCGCGATCTACCGGACGCCGGCGTTCAACATCAAGCTCGGCGCGATCATCAAGCAGGAGCGCTTGCCCGAGGTGCTGGTGATCACGAACCGGTGCGAGTGAGAGGGGTGTAGCGCAGCCCTTCAGTGTTTGCTATCAGAGATCGGTACCGGATCGTAAAACCTAAGAGGTCACACCTCGAATTGCCGATGCGGTCCGGGCGAGGATCGGCCGGCTCTCGCCGGTGGTGAGGTCGATTTCGCGCACTCAGTTGAGGCTCATTGGTTGAGCTGCAGACGTCATCCAACGGTTTGAATGACGAGCACGCAATCTCTGTCGATGAACGTCCCTCGACGCAGACACGCGGACGCCAACTCCCCTCTGAGACGAAGCCGGTGACCAGATTCTCCGGCGCGCTGGATGCGCGGTATCCG
>JACDDJ010000778.1:530-2389 GCA_013817065.1 Acidobacteriota bacterium | reverse complement strand
CCTCAAGCGAGGAGCGCCCGCCGGCGGACCGGAGTGGCGGGCGTGTGCCGAAGTGCGTGCCGGCCACCGCGAGAAGGCCGAGGCCCTGCTCGAACAACAACTGAGCGCCGCGCGGCCGCCGCGGCACCTGGGCGTGACCTATGCCTGTCTTGGCGACCAGGACCGCGCCCTCGCGTTTCTCGAGAAAACGGTCTCTCAGGACCAGCCTGGCGTTGCCGCGGTTCTCCAGGCTCCGGAGCTCGAATGGATGCGTCCACACCCGCGCTTCGCGATGCTGCGGAAGCGAATCAACTTGAACCCGTGAGGTCCTTCATCGCTGAGGATGACCACGTGCTCGATCCCGCAACACTCAGCTCACGGCATCCGTTGAATAGCCCGTACGCAGCAACGGCCGCGCTGTTAGCGTCAGTTCGTCCGGAGCGACGTCTTCACGACGAATGACTCAGCCGCGGTGCTGCCCGGCCGCAGTCCGATCAGTATTGTGGATTCGCTGCCGCCACCGACGGAAAGCGTTAGCGGGTTGCCGTAAATCTCATTGCCCGAAACGCAGCAGATCTCAAGGGTGGGCTGTCCTGCAGATTGGTCCGTCGGCGTGACCTCCACCGTCAGGTTTCCCGCATGCGGGACCGTAACGCGCACGATGCCGCACCGTGCGGCCACCCAGCCGGTGCATTCTCCGACATCCGACGGAAACGCCGCCACCATCGAATTTCCGGCCGCGACGCGCCTGATCGGATAGAGCTGGAAGTTCGCGACGAGATTGTTCGAATCGAGGGCGGCCTTCAGGCTGTGCCAATACAGCTCATACCCTTCGGCCACCACTTCGGCTCGTGCGACGAATTGTCCAGCAGATCCCGGTAGCACAGTAGCCGAGAAGCCGATCCGGTATGCGCCCGACGTGTCCGCGACAGCGGATGGCCAGTGTAGGACGCCGCCAAACCAGTGGGCCATCGTGACCACTGCGCCCGCGACTGGAACGCCCTGATCGGTCGTCACGACACCGGTGACTTCGAATCGTTCGCCGCTGGTTGGCGGTCGCGGCTGCGGCAGCGTCGCCGGTCCGGACGTCGACGGCGCAGTGGCCGTGGTGGGCTCGCCCCCGCATCCGACTGCAAGGAGCAGCGTTCCGAGAACCAACGCAGGGGCGGCAGACGCTTTCATACGACTCCCTCTCACTCCTTCAGGACACGTCCTCACTCCCATCAACGCTGGAGCCGAACGAATCGGACTGCAATTCGAAGTACGACATTCGTGAGTGTCACTCATTTTTGGCCTCCGTCTTTCCGTCGGTCAAGACGCGATGGTCCCTTGATAAAAAGTTGGCCAATCGGGATTGGCCAGGAGCCGGCGCCGATCTGCTCGCACTGGCGAGTGATCGAGGCGTCGGACAACACGCCCATGCAGTCCTTTGGATCGGGTCGATCGCCACGATGCGGCACTGGGTGGGAGGTCCCGGTGCCGACGTAGCCGAGCGAGGCGAGACGCTGGCGCAGGTCGTCCGTGGGGATTGGGTCCGTCCTGTCTTCTCCGTGAAGCGAAGAGGCTTCGCGCCCGAACGCCGACAGGCGGCCGGCCAAGGCTCGCGCAACTTCGGGCCGATCCTCGTGGATGTTGCGCTCCTCGAAGGGATCCCGTTCGAGGTCGTATAGCTCCGGGCGAGGCGCCTCGACCAGCTTGTAGCGGCCTGCCCGCAACGCGCGAAGGGGGCTCCACCCAAAGCGGAGCGGATACTGCGACTCGGCGTACGCGTCGAGCTCGACCGGCGCTGGCTGCCCCTGGAGCAACGCGACGAGGCTGCTGCCGTCCAGCAGTGGGGCGGGGACCCTGAGCAAGTCAAGCACCGTGGCCATGATGTCCAC
>JACDDJ010000778.1:0-520 GCA_013817065.1 Acidobacteriota bacterium | reverse complement strand
GCGCCGGCACGTTCGGGGCGCGAATGATGAGCGGTACGCGCACCACGCTCTCGTAGATGAAGATGCCATGGTCGCGTTCGCCGTGGTCACCCAGCGATTCACCATGGTCGGCAGCCACGACGACGATCGTGCGTTCGAGCAGCTGACGACGATCGAGCGCGTCGAGCAATCGCCCAATCTGTGAGTCGGCAAACGCCAGTTCCGCGACGTAGGGGTCCGTGTGCCTCGATCGGAAAGGCTCGGGGGGATCGTACGGCCGGTGCGGGTCGTACAGGTGCGCCCACACGAAGAATGGGGAGTCATCGATCGTCTCGATCCAGCTGATCGCCTCGGTAACGACTTCGTCGGCAGGCCGCTGGCGCTGCGGTCCTGGGTGTCGTCCGGTTTGACCAGTCTCACGCACACCGCCGTAATGATCGAAGCCCTGCTGCAGGCCGCGATCCGCATTGAGCACGACCGATCCGACGAAGGCGGCTGTTCGGAAGCCGCGTGCGCTCAAGCTCTCGGCAAGGGTCACATG
>JACDDJ010000777.1 GCA_013817065.1 Acidobacteriota bacterium | reverse complement strand
ACACTGGCCGGCGAGCCCTGGATCGAGCAACGATAAGGCGTCCATGTCGTCGATCACGCACTCGCCGATCCGGATGTCGCCATGCCACCGCTCGGCTTCGTATCGCCGATCGATGACGAGGCACTCACCGAACCGCGTCGACACTCGACGCCCGCCGAGCGAATCGGCAACGCGATCCAAATCCAGCGGCGCGCCGGCACGATACCCGTCATCGGGCTCATACGTGAGTTCGCGGACTGGTTTCGTTGAACCACTGTTGACGATGGAGCGCAGCCTGGAGGTGAAGTCCACTAGAACGACCTCCTCGCGGCTTGCCGCGCCGTAGCTCCGCAGGAGCGGAGGCGGGTGAAGTCCATCAGAAGGGACGCTCCTCCACGGCGGCTGTCGCGTCACCTGTCATCAGGTGCGCGAGGATGAGTGAGGCCACCTGCTTGGCGTGCGGACCAGTGTTCCCCTCCGGGCCGACGCATGACGGGCATCCCGAGGAGCAGGGGCACCCGGTGATCAGGTCCTGGGTCCGCTCGAGCAGCAGATCGTGCATCTCGAAGAGTGGACGGCTGAAGCCAATCCCGCCTGGATAGTTGTCGTAGATGAACACGCTCGGCTCGGCCGCCAGTGCCTCAGGCACCGTGCCGATCCCGCCGGCCCGCCCTGAGCTTGTCGAATGGCTTCGTGTCGACCGGTCGAGCGACCCGCCGTCCACCGACAGCCCGATGTCGTGGCCATCGCACATCAGCAGCAACTGCGCCACGTTCTTCATCGCGAACGCCAGGCCCACCACCCCGTCGCGACGATCGTCGCCGCCAAACGGCATCGCCTGCATCGTCGCCGATGGAATCGTCATCCAGTACGACGTGGTGTGCATTTGCTGTTCGGGCAGATCCAGCTCACCGGAACCGATGTTCTCGTTCGTGTAGAACTTGATCTTCTTGAACCCAACGACGCGCGACACGACGTGCACTTCCCCGTGGCTCTTGCCCGGTGTCGCGGCGCCGGGCACCGCGCTGGACGTCGCGGGCGCCGGCGTCTCGTTCAGCGCGTCGAGAGGCGATCCGTGCGCCTGGGTTGCGAACGTATCGAGGATCGTGACCTTCGTGTACGTGATAGCGTCGGTGTAGTAATCGCACTCGACCGATCGCAGATAGGCTTTGCGGCCATCGAAGTCGAGCTTCTCCACCTGGAACAACTGCCCTTCCAGGATGTAGATCGCTTTCTCGTGCAGCGTCGAGGGCCCGCTCGTAAAGTCGGTCTCACCGATGACGCGCTCGCCCTGCGTGATGTCGACGACGATGAAGTTGTCGGAAGAGACGGAGCGCAGGCTGACGGCATCGGCCGGGTAGGATTCGTTCGTCCAGTTCCACTGACCGTCGGCGAGGTGGACGAACTGCTGCTCGCCCAGCACCGACAGCACCGACTGCACATCTTCTCCGCTGAACTGCTCATCGTCCGCAAACGGGAGCTCGAAGGCGGCGCACTTCACGTGATCGATCAGGATGTGCAGGTTGTCGGGATTGATCAGGGCGTGCTCGGGCGACGCGTCGAAGAAGTACGACGGGTTGCGGACGATGAACTGGTCGATCGGCGCGCTGCTGGCGACGAGGACCGCCGCCGATCGCGTGCTGCGACGTCCGGCGCGTCCGGCGCGCTGCCAGGTGGCCGCGATGGTGCCCGGGTAGCCAGCCATCACCGAGACGTCCAGCGCACCGATGTCGATGCCCAGCTCCAGCGCATTGGTCGATACGACGGCGCGTACCGCCCCTTCGCGCAATCCCTTCTCGATCTCGCGCCGACGATTCGGCAGATAACCGCCGCGATACCCGCGCACCAGTTCGTCCGAGCCAGGCGGCCCGTGCAGCGCGTCCTTCAAATACGTCGTCAACAGCTCCACCGCGAGGCGGCTCTGGGCGAACACGATGATCTGCAGGCTCTGCTTCAGGAACTCCATCGCGACCCGACGCGACTCGTGGAGATACGAGCGGCGGATCCCGAGTTCAGCGTTCACGACCGGCGGGTTCACGAAGAGGAAAAACTTCTCGCCGCGCGGGGCGCCGCTCTTCTCAACCAGCTCGAACGACCGGCCGGTCAGCCCTTCCGCCAGCTCTTTGGGATTCGCAATGGTTGCTGACGAGCAGATGAAGATCGGATCGGATCCGTAGTGCCGGCAGATGCGCTGCAGGCGGCGGAGGATGTTCGAGAGATGGCTGCCGAAGACGCCGCGATACGCGTGCAGCTCGTCGATGATGACGTAGCGCAGGTTCTCGAACAGCTTCGCCCAGCGAGGATGGTGCGGCAGGATCCCCGAGTGCACCATGTCGGGATTGCTCAGAACGACGTGTGCCTTGCCGCGAATCGCGCGTCGCGCATCCGACGGCGTGTCGCCGTCGTAGGTGAAC
>JACDDJ010000162.1 GCA_013817065.1 Acidobacteriota bacterium | reverse complement strand
GTAGTGGCGCGCTTCCCGATACGGTGTACCGCAGTCGTCCGCCGACGCCCTCCCGAACTTTCGAGAACACCAGTCGGTCGGCCAGCTTGGCCTGCACAGCCGTGAGAGGACCAGCGCTCTTACCCCGCAGTTGCGCCTTCGCTTTGCGCGTGGCCACCTTGAGGCCCCATCTGAACAAGGCGCCCTTCGCGCCAGGCACTGCGGCAGCCTTTTCGAGGATCCGCGCCTGCATCTTCTCGTAGACGCGCGGCACACCCGTCACCATGGTCGGCCTGACCAGCGCGATGTCGCGACCGATGGTGTCGAACGACTCGGCGAAGATCATCGTCGTGCCGGTGAGAAGGTAGAGGAACGACGCCATCCGCTCGAACGCGTGGCTCAACGGCAGGAACGACAGCGCGACGTCGTCTGACGTCAGCTGCAGGACGTCACGGGCGGCAAACAGGTTCGACACCAGGTTGGCGTGCGTCAGCATCACGCCTTTCGGCTCGCCGGTGGTGCCGGACGTATAGATGATGGTGGCGAGTTGCGAGGGCTCCACCGCGCGCACACGCTCCTGGAACTCCTTGCCCGCGCCCCATTCTCCCGTCATTCGCGCGTGGCCACGAGCCGCGACGGCATCGAGGCTCATCACCGACGCACCGGCCGCCCCTTCGTCCATGACGATGACGGCTTCGAGCATGGGGAGCAGGTGCCGGACCTCCTGCAGCTTGTCGAGTTGCAGCCTGGTCGACACGACCGCGAGCCTCGCGCCGGCGTCCTCGAGGATGTAGCGCGCCTGCGCGCCGGAGAGGGTGGGGTAGATCGGCACGACCGCTGCGCCCAGCGCGAGAAGCGCCATGTCGCTGATGACCCATTCGGGGCGGCTCTCCGCCATGATCGCAACGCGGTCGCCGGTCACGATCCCGAGTGAGCCGAAGCCGAGCGCCAGGTCCCTGATCCGCTCGAACAGTTCCTTCGACCCGATCCCGTCGATGGTGCCGCCGCGGCACCGTCCGATCATCATCGGCTTCGGGAACCGTCCCATGTTGTGGTACGGCAGGTCGGCAATCGTGCGGAGGTCCGGCGCGGGATCTGGATGAGTCACGTTCGGCGGATTATACGGGTTAATAGCCGGCGCCCTTGTCGACCAGGTTTCGCAGCGGCTCACCGCGGTCGAAGCGCCGCAGGTTATCGGCGAACAAGGCCGTCACGACGTCCCAGTGATCGTGGCGGAACCCGGCCATGTGCGGCGTGACGATCACGTTGGCAAGGGTCCAGAGCGCGCTCTCCGGTGCCAGCGGCTCGTGCTCGAACACGTCGAGCCCGGCGCCGGCGATCAAACCTGCCGTCAATGCGACGATCAGCGCGGCTTCGTCCACCAGCTTGCCGCGACTGACATTGATGAGGAACGCGTTTGAACCCATCAGCGACAGCTCGGTCCTGCCGATCAATCCGCGGGTTCTGCCGGTCTGGGCAGCGCTGATCACGACGACGTCCGCGTCCGGGAGTTGCTGCTGCAGCTGATCGTCGGATACGACCCGGCTGACGCCGCGCGGGGTGGGCTGGTCCGGCCGCCGGCGCACCGCGGTCACGTCAGCACCGAGCGCCGCATATCGCCACGCGCATGCGGACCCGATGCTCCCGAGGCCGACGATCAGCACGCGCGATCCCTGCAGGTGTCGAAGCGGCGGCGGCGCCATCGCGTCGTCCTGCGCCCAGTGCCGCGCCGCCTGGCTGCGGACGACGAGCGGCAGCTTGCGGAACAACGCGAGCGTCAGCGCCAGCACGTGCTCGGCGATCGGATCTGCGCTGACGCCCCGCGAGTTGGACAGCACAACGTCCGACTGCACGAGCGCGGGAAAGAGCATGTTGCCGATGCCGGCGGCCGGACTGTGGATCCAGCGCAGTGGACGAGCGGCGGCGAAGTGCGCGGGCCTCATCTCTGCCATGAACGCGACGTCCGCCTCACGCAGGAAGTCGTGCACGTCCTCTTCCTTTGTGGCGTGATGAAACTGGTGATGCGGGAAGTCGGCGCGCAGCCGGTCGACATGTGTCGCCGGAATGTTCCACATCGCAACCGGGCTATAGAGACCGACGAGGATTTTCACGACAGTTCAGGATCGCGCTGCGCGGTAGTGCCCCGACCGTCCGCCGCGCTTCTCCACGAGGTGAATCGAGCCGATCTCCATCGTCTTGTCGACGGCCTTGAGCATGTCGTAGATGGTAAGTGCCGCGACCGAGACCGCGGTGAGCGCTTCCATCTCAACGCCTGTCGGTCCACTCGTGCGTACCCGCGCCTCGATCACGAAACCGTCCCGGCGCGTGGTGAGGACGACATCGACAAAGGCGAGCTGGAGCGGATGGCAGAGTGGAATCAGGTCGGCCGTCCGCTTGGCCGCCATGATGCCCGCGAGCCGCGCGACCTGGATGGGATCGCCTTTCTTGCCTCCGCCGGCGGCGGCGAGCCTGGCAGTGGCCTTTGACATCACGATCCGGCCGCGCGCCACAGCTTCGCGCGCCGTGACGTCCTTTACCGAGACGTCCACCATGCGAGCCGCGCCGTCCGCACCAACGTGGGTCAGTTTCTTCGTCACGTCTTGTCCTCAGTCTGTGCCAGGAAGAACGACAGGCTCTCGAGCGACACCGTCAAGTCCATACTTTTCAGCTTGATACCGTCGGGAACGCGGAGAGCACCGGGAGAAAAATTCAAAACGGCCTTGATCCCCGCCGCTGCGACGGTGTCAACGACCCCCTGGGCGGCCGCCGCCGGCACCGCGATCACCCCGATCTGAATTCGTTCGCGCCGGACGATCTTTCGCAGGTCGCGAATGTCGTAGATCGGCACCCCCGCGCGCGAGCGGTGCCCGATCTTGTCGCGCGACTGGTCGAACATCGCGACGATCTCGAAGCCCTCATCGCGGAAGCCCGGATAGTCGGCGAGCGCGAGGCCGAGGTTGCCGGCGCCCATGATCGCCACGCAGACACCCCTGTCGATGCCGAGGATCTGACGCAGGTGACGGCGGAGCTCCTTGACGTAATACCCAACGCCGCGAACGCCGAATTCACCGAAATAGGCGAGGTCCTTCCGGATTTGCGCGGCATTGAGATGGAACTGCTCCGCCATCGCCTGCGACGACACCGTCCGTACCCCCGCCGCATCGAGGACGTTCAAGCAACGCAGGTAGACCGACAGCCGGTTCGTCGTCAGTTCCGACACCGGTTCGACGCTCTCGCGCAGAACGGTTTGTGCCGGCTGCTTGTGTTCGCGCTTCACAAGCCGAATTCTAAGACACATCGCCCGCCGCACGTGCGATCCTGTTCGGCAATGGCTTCATCCCCAACCCCGAATCATCCGCCGGTCCCCTGCCATCGCTCGGCGTCTTTCTCGCGAGGGCCGGCCAGAAGAAGATTGATCAGGGTCGCGGCGCTTGTCCTTCTTGCCACAGCCGCCACGGCGGCGCAAACGCAACGCGTCGCCACGACGGTCGAGATGCTGCTCGGCTCGACTGTTTTCTTCCACGGCCGCAGCGTCGCGCTGCACCAGAAGCTGCTCGTCGAGGGCGACCTCACGCGGCTCGCCAATGCGCCCAAGCCGATCTACGTCCTGTGGAAGGATCGGGGCGGCGGCGATGGTGCAGAGGGGCAGGTCCGGGGCGAGTTCTGGGACCTCGGCCGGCTCGAGTCGGGCGACGGCCGCTTTGCCGGCTATGACTTCACGCGATTGCTGGAGGTCGCCAGCCGCGGCCGCCGGCCGGCCCGCGACCAGGTGTTCGTGATACTCGGCGCGACCTTCACACCTGCGGAGATCCCTCGCACGCCTACGGTCCGCGCCATCGCCCTTGCACCACAGCGCTTCGCGGATCAGACGGTCAAAGTCATTGGACGATTTAAGGGGCGAAACCTTTACGGCGATCTGCCGCAGCCGCTCGCCAAGGGCAAGTGGGACTTCGTGATCCAGTCGGCCGAGGGCGCTCTGTGGGTCACAGGCGTCAGGCCCCGCGGCAAGGACTTCGATCTCGACCCGGGCAAGCGGGTCGACACCGGACGCTGGGTCGAAGTGACGGGTGTCGTGAAGCAGGAGGGGGCGACGACGTATCTGGACGCAACGGCGATCGCGCTCGCCGCCGCGCCCGAGGACGCGCCGGTCGAAGTCATGCTGCCGGACGCACCTCCCGCCCCGGCGCCGGAGGTCATCTTCAGCGCGCCGGTCGAGGATGACACCGACGTGAACCGCGCCTCACCGGTGCGCATCCAGTTCTCCGTCGACATGGACCCGAAGTCCATCCGCGATCGTGTCCGCGTCACCTACGTCGGACGCGAAGGCGGCCCCAGCCCTCCCCCGCCACCCGTCTTCACCGCCACCTACCTCGACGCCTCGCGCGCTGTCGAAATCAAGTTCGCGCAACCGCTCGCACCGTTTCAGCAGGTCAAGGTGGAACTGCTCGAAGGGATCAGTACGCTCGATCGGCAGCTGCTGAAGCCGTTCACGCTCACTTTCCTGACGGGGCGCTAAAGAAATGGGAAATGGTAGATGGAAGATGGTAAAGCGCAGGGCCTGGGAATTCCGGGTGGAACTTGGGAATTGAAGGTGAGCCGATCGATCGGCTTTGGAAGTCGGTAGTTGGAACTTGGAAGTTAGCCGAGCGAGCGCCTCAAGCGAGGCGAGGCCTCAACCAGCGCCGGCGTATCGCTCGCCACAAGATGGTGGCGAACAGCGCGATGAAAATGACCCCTACCACCACCACCGCCGCGGCGACGAGCGGGTACTTCAGGGCAACGACGCCCAGACCAATGACGAAGGCATCCTCTCCAAGACTCAGGATCCAGTTCGAGAACGGCTCCGGGCTGGTGTTGGCGATGGCGCGGGTGCCTGACTTCGTGAAGTGAGTGCCGGCGGCAAGCGTTCCGCCCAACAGCCCCACGAGCACTTCAGTACCCGGTGAGGCATCGCCCAACGTCATGACCGCGATCACGGCGCCGCCGAGCGGGCGGATCGCGCTGTGAACGGTGTCCCAGATCGAGTCGAACCACGGGATCTTGTCCGCGACGAATTCGATGACGTAGAGGCCGAGCGCGGTCGCGATGATGAAATCGTTGTCGAAGGCCTGGTATTGGGACGGCAGCGCCACCCAGTTGTAGCGGCTGGCCAGCCCGAGAATTGCCACCGTGGCGTACAGATTGATCCCCGCCGCGAACGAGAACCCCATCGTCCGGCCCAGCGCCGCAATCCATTCCATCGTCTAGCCCTCCCCGAGCAGTTGCCCGATCCGTACCCGGACCGTCGCGGCGAGCTCATCACGCTGATCCATCCCCAGGCCGGCGGTTTCGACCGGCTTGCCGAACCGGACCGTGACCGTGACCGGCTGGATCACATAGCTGCCCCTGTGCATCGCCTCCCTCGTCCCGGTGATGGCCACCGGCACAACTGGCGCCTGCCCCTTCAAAGCCATGATGAACCCACCGCGCTTGAACGGCAAGAGCTTGCCGGTCCGGCTCCGCGTGCCCTCGGGGAAGATCAGAAAGGAGTTGCCCTCACGGAGACCTTCTGCGGCGCGATCGATGGCGGGGAGGGTCTGCTCGGGATTACCGCGCTCGAGCGGGACGAACCCGGCGAGGTCCCACGCGTGGACGAGCACCGGGAGCTTCCGCAGTTCTGCTTTGTAGACGATGCGAAGGCGCGGAAACAGCGGGGACAGTGCGTAATACAGGATCGGGGGCTCGACGTGGCTCGCGTGGTTGACGGCGTACACCGCGGCGCGGTCCATCAGCAGGTCACCCTCCACCCGAAGCTTCACACCACTGAGAAGAAGGCCCAGCTTCACCCCTCCCAGCCCGATCTGGTACAGCAGCGGAACCTGTCGAAAGACGATGGCAATCAGGACGAACGGCGTCCCGATCAACAGGACGTACAAGGAGACGGCAACGTAGGTGAGAATCGAGCGGACGGCGGCGATCACGAACAGATCATATAGAAACGTAAAAAAGGCCGGAGCACCTTTCGGCTCCGGCCATGAGAGTGACAGCGATCGGCTGACAGCGCGTGTCGTTCGTCTAAAGTGTGTTCGCGCGCTACGACGCCTTCGCAGTCCGCCGGGCCGTCACGCGAGTGGTCGCGGTGGCCTTGGCGGTCTTTGCCCGGGCAATCGACCGGTTCTTCATCGTGAAGCAGCGCTCGAGCGCCCGGTCGACCTTCTCTTCGATGGCCGCCGAGATTTCGTGCGAAACTTCGGAGATTTCCGAGATCACGAGGAACTTCGCGCGATCGAGCATGCGCTTTTCACGGAAGGAGAGGTTCTTCGAGCGAGCGAGGAAGGTCAGACTCTTGAGCACTTCGACGACGTCGTAGATGGAACCCGTGCGCATCCGATCCGAATTGTCTTTGAAGCGTCCTTTCCAATTCTGGTGATTGTCGATCTTGCCGTCGCCGAGGAGCGAAAACAGCCGTTCGATCTCTTCGTCGTTGATCGCGCGTCGGAGGCCAACTCCATCAACGTTGTCCACCGGTACTAGCACCGTGGTTTCGTTGGCGACCATGCGGAGATGATAAAAGCCGCATGTCGTACCTAAGATGGTTTTGGTTTCGATCCCCTGAACGACGCCGAGTCCGTGGTTTGGGTAAATGACCTTGTCACCGACCTGGAATGTCACGTGTCCCCCAACAGAGTAAGGTAAGTAGGCTGGGCGTGCCCGCTGAGCAGTCCGCCTAGTATAAGCGAAGGTTGCGGGCCAGGCAACGCAAAATGTGCAAAAACTGGCCATTTTCTGGCACTTCTGTAATCGACACGGGTCGCGATACTCCCCCCGGGCACCGACTCGCCGCTGCCATGGTGAGGGTAAACGCCTTATTCGTCTATCATTTCGGGATGATCCGTTCAGTCGCCTTCTTGATCGCGGTCATCCTGCTTTCGCAGACTCAGAGCCTTGCACCCTACCTCCCAACCCCCGACGACGTCGTCGATCGGATGCTCACGCTGGCAAAAGTCCAGCGCGGTGACACCGTGCTCGACCTCGGTTGTGGTGACGGTCGCATCCCGATCCGCGCGGCTCAGAAGTTCGGGGCTCGCGGTATCGGGGTCGACATCGATCCCAAGCTCATTGAGACAGCGAGGGCCAACGCAAAATCGGCTGGGGTTGAAAAACTGGTGGAATTTCGCCTGGAAGATGCGATGACCACCGACCTCAGCAAGGCCAGCGTGGTCACGCTGTACCTTCTCTCTTCATCTAACGCGAAGCTGCGACCCCGCCTGCAGGCTGAGCTGCAGCCCGGTTCGCGCGTCGTCTCTCACGCCTTCAGCATGGGCCCCGATTGGCCGGCCGATGGTCTGGCCCGGTTCGTCAGCGCCCGAGGGGACGAGATCACGCTCTATCTGTGGAAAATCAGCGGCTGAACGCTACGCGTAGCGCGCCATCGCGAGATCCAGGATCTCTTCGACCAACTGCGGGTAAGTCCGGCCGGCCTTTCTTGCCGCCATCGCGAATTCCGCCTTCGACGCCAGCCAGGGGTTCGGATTGGCCTCGATGACCGCGACGCGGCCGTCCGGGCGGAGGCGCATGTCGATGCGGGCGTAGTCGCGCAACTCCAAGGCCTGGAATACGGCAATTGCGGTCTGCTGAAGCAGTGTGACGGTCTCTTCGGGCAGCCCTTCGGCGATCGCGGACTTGGTATCGCGATAGGCGCGCGTGCCTTTGCCCCACTTCACCTCGGCGCCGGCGATCCGCGGCGTGCCTTCCGGCAGCTTCGACAGGTCCAGTTCGATGACCGGCAGCGCTTCCGGATGCTCGTTGCCGATCACGCCAACGTACATCTCGCGTCCTTCGACGAACTCCTCGATCAGGACGGGCGAATCGAAATTCGAGTGAAGCCAGTCGATCCGCTCCATCAACTCCCGGATGGACGTGACGACGCTGGCGAACTCGATCCCGATCGAACCATCCTCGCGGGCCGGCTTGACGATGACCGGGAACTCGAGGTCGTGGGAGAAGTCGAGCCGTCCGCGGAAGGAGCGGGCGAAGACCGGCGTGTGGATGCCGTGAAACTCGAGGATCTTCTTGGCCGCCGCCTTGTCCTGGCCGAAGAGAAGCCCGTGCGAGCCGCTGCCGGTGAATCGCTTGTCGAGAAGTTCGAGGTAGGCCGCAATGCAGTAGTCGGCCATGTCGTTGCCCCCGAATGACTCGGCGAGATTGAAGATGAGGTCGTACTCCATCTTCGCGATGGCGTGAAGACTCTTGATCGACCCATCGAGTACGTGCAGCGTCGCATCGTGGCCAAGCTTGATCAACGTCTCGGCGACTTCATCCTCGACCTCTTTCTTGTCGAGTGTCCTGGTGAGTGGCGCCTTATCCGTCGCTGCTGCCGACGCTCCCTCGGTCTCTGGTTCTTCCCAGCGATCGTAGAGGACGGCCACATTCCATTTGCCCATTCGCGGCCGAATTATGCCACGGTCGCGTATGCAATTACGACAGCTTCGTCCGCTGTGCACC
>JACDDJ010000776.1 GCA_013817065.1 Acidobacteriota bacterium | reverse complement strand
CACTGACACTTCGTCGCGGGCACTGGCTAGCGCACGATAAGACTCTGCAAGCGCCGTGGTGACTCGAACCTGCCCCGCGCGTTGCTCCTCGTGCGCCTTGCTGACCCGATCGGCGGCTTCCTGGATGCCGCCACGGTTGCGATCGAATAGCGGCAATTGGATGAATCCGCCGATCAGAAAGGCGTTACTGTCGATGTCGGTGAAGCGACGGTAGCCCGCGTTGACAGTGACATCGGGCACTCGTTTCGAACGTTCAACCGCCAGCACCGCCTGGCGCTGAGCAATCTCCGCGGCCCATCGTTCGAGCTCAGGATTCGCGGAAAGGCGCCGCTGGAGCTCAGCGAAGTCGGGCACCGCAGGCAGCGTTGCAAGGTCGCCGGCCGCCGACTGGAACCTCGCCTCCGTGCTTCCCCACAGTGCGGCAAGCCGTCGCTTGTCCGCCTCCAACGTTCGCCTGGCGCGATCCGACTCGATCCGGACTGCGGCCAGCGCGACATCGGCCTTCGTCTGCTCGATCGGGGATACCACCCCGGCGGTGACACGGGCGCCAACCGTTTGCTGCACCTGCTCGACGAGGCGCATCGTCTGTTCGGTCAGTACGACGGCCTGCTGGCTGGCAAGCACGTCGATAAAGGCACGAGCGACGCGCGTGAACACGTCGATCCGCGCCATCTCGTAGTCCCACGCGGCAAGGTCCCGAGTTCGCTCGGCGAGCCGCTGCCGTGCGATGCGTTTGCCGCCCAGCTCGATCAGCTGGCCGAGCTGAATCGTCGTCTGAGGCTGGATGACGCCCTGGGGACCCGTGAAGCGGCTCGTCCCTCCGAGGTCTTCCACTAGAGCGCTGACGACCGGGTTGGGCGGCCGGCCAGCCTGGAGAATCCGCGCCTCACGTGCGCGCAGCTCCCATGCGAAGCTGGCAAGCTCGGGACTCTGTAAGAGCGCAAGGGCCAGACTGTCGCGAAGAGTGATCTGTCCGACAGGATTCTCCAGAGTCGGTGCCGCAGGCTCCCGGCCGTCTCCGCCCGGGCGAAATACAGGCAAGTCAGCTCCGAGCGGTCGAGCTGGCACTGACTGGCCTGAAGCTATGGGCGCACCTCCCGTGACCAGCGAGAACAAAGAAATGCACAGGACGACGCCAGGTTGCCGGACGCGTCGCCGGAATGGAACCCAAGCAGAGAAAGCCATGGCCCTCCCAGAGGACAAAACCGAAACGGGAGTCTGTTTCCGACGGAATAGGGGAGAACTAGCGCTCAGGCGTGAGCGGGCGGGGCGCGGGCGGGGAGACGAAGCGGAGGGGGACTGTGAATGGGCAGGAGGCCAGATCGCATCAAGGGCTGCCGACGCTTGATGTCGGGCGCGGGGAGGGTCACGACAGTGACCACAACTGGGTGCTGAGGTGCGAACTTCGGACTGGTGTCGAACACAGGCGACAGCACACGCGCAGTTGCGTGATCGCCATGCTCCCAAGCCGTATCAGCTGCCAACGAATGGCCCTCGACGACGTGTCTGTGAATAACCGATTCACCAACCCCTGGCGTTTCGTCATGATGCACGTGCTCTGCAGGCAGCAGCCCGAGCAGTGCGACCGCGAATGCGGCGACGATGGCCGTCAGGCGCCTGGATCTCGATGCAACAGCGGACACGATTCGCCAGTATGTCGTCCTGTCTGCCGCGAAGTCAACGCCGGTTGGCGGTTTCAGAGTTCCGCCCTCCGCAGCCGCAATGCGTTGAGAATCACCGACACCGAGCTCAACGTCATCGCCGCACTGGCCCAGATCGGACTGATCAACCATCCTGTCACCGGGTAGAGGATCCCGGCGGCCACCGGAACGCCGACGGCGTTGTAGACGAAGGCCAGGAACAAGTTCTGCCGGATGTTCCTCATCGTCGCGCGACTGAGCCGGCGGGCCCGGACGATGGCGCGCAGGTCGCCCTGGACGAGGGTGATGCCGGCACTCTCGATCGCGACGTCGGTCCCGGTGCCCATCGCGATCCCGACCGACGCCTCGGCGAGAGCCGGAGCATCGTTGATCCCATCGCCGGCCATCGCGACAACGCGACCCTCGCGCTGGAGCCGCTGGATCACGTCGCGCTTCTGTTCCGGCTGCACGTCCGCGATCACTTCGTCAATCTTCAGTTGCGACGCCACCGCCTGGGCGGTGCCCTTGTTGTCGCCGGTCAGCATCACGATGCGAAGGCCGTCGCCATGCAGCAGGCGGATCGCTTCGGCGGTCGAGCCCTTGATCGGATCCGCGGCGCCAAGGGTACCCGCAAACCTGCCGTCGATCGCAAGGAACATGACCGTCTGGCCCTGCGCGCGAAGAGCGTTCGAAGAATCGATCAAGCCATTCGTCGAGAGGTCGATGGAATGCTCCTGCATCAGGAGCGGATTGCCGAGGAG